>CAZXTB010000162.1:0-3961 GCA_964643535.1 uncultured Erysipelotrichaceae bacterium
TTACATCGTATTAAACAGTCGAATGCAGACATAGGAACATTTCACATCGATGTGAAATACCTATTCTGCTTCCTTACTAATATAGAGTGAGCCTTTTAAATAATTGACGATAAAATTATTTAAAATTTTTATAAACCTATATTGGCAAGTATAAGGTATGTAAATAATCCTAAGGCAATACTTAATAAGGTATTGTGTTTCCACGAATGAACGAGCGAGATGACCATTAGGCTTAACAATTCATATAATCCATATGGGCTCTCTATCATCTTAACATCTTTCAGTGCATAAACAACCAACATGCCTAGACTCGCAAAAGGAAGACGATCCGCTAAGAAACTAACAAACTTAGGAATTGGTTTATGATCAGGAAATAGAATGAAAGGTAAAAATCGCGTGATGATCGTTGCGGCTGCCATCGCTAAAACCGTGATAAGAAGTTGTAGATCAGTCATGGCTTTGTCCTTTAAGTCTTTCTAAAGCGAAAAGACCCACTATGATAAAAGCCATTGAGCCCAATAAGAATTGAGACTTACCAAATATGATTAAAGCAATCAATGTGGATCCAACTCCTAATAGTAAGGTGCTTCGGTTATCTTTTGTTTTCCATTGATTAAGAAACATAACAAAGAAAAGAGCTGTTAATACGAAGTCAAATCCTTTAATGGAATCGGGAATAAATACTGATAAGAGATGACCCATTAAACATGAAAGTTGCCAATACAAGTAACATAAACCTGTTGTCATTAAGTAGAAGGTAGATGGATCAACATCCTGTGGTACTTCATTGGCCACATTGATGGAGAAGGCTTCATCTGCCATCCCAAAGATCATAAAGGCTTTACCTTTTAAACCCTTAAAACGATCCAACATGGATATCCCATAAAATAGATGTCTTATGTTAACCAAGAGAGCCAATAAAAAGGCTAAGAATGGGTTAAAGGTAGAGGCAAGTAAAGTCACTGCCGCATATTGAAGTGCTCCCGCAAATACCACAGAACTCATCAAGAATGTCCACACTATCGAAAACCCTTTATCGCTCATAAGTATCCCATACGCCATCCCTAACATCAGATATCCAGCTAAAACAGGAAGAGTTAATGGAAATACGATTTTAAAGGTCTCTCTAAGATTTTTCATTGACTAATCATACTCAATTAAATAGATAAATTCAACATAAAAGAAGGGTTACCCCTTCTTACTCATCATCATCGCTCATATTCGCTTTAACGAAAGCTTTAACATCTTGAATACCCTCTTTTCCAAAAGAAGTAATATCTTCGATGGAGCATCCTTCGCTTAGAACTGTACTCAGTAGCATCGGAAAGTTCATACCAGAGACAACATGAACCTTATCGTTGGTAATAAACTTTGTAACAGCCGCATTCCCAGGAGAACCTCCCAGTAAATCAGTAAAGACAATGATCTCCTCAAATGCCTTCATCTCTTTTAGTTTTGACTCTAGTTTCAACGAGAAACTTTCTGGTCCATCATTGTGGGCCAAACCAACCGCAAACAAGTCATCTCGTTCACCGGTGATCATCTTCAATGATTCTTTCAGTGCCTCAGCGAATCCGCCGTGACTGATCAATAGATATCCTCTCATGTTAGCTCCCTTGGGTTAAGTTATAAATCATAGTATATAGGTTTAATTTAGTATCATCTGTATACGTATCCGAGAATAATTCATAGGATAGATTCATGGGTTCAAGACCTGCCACATAAGGTGCGTAACCTTGAGAGTAACAGATCAATGAACTACTGTCTTTAGGTGTTGCCTTTAAATAATAACTAAAGAGTTCGTTTGGAGCATAGACTTGACAATAATGTCCATAATCGATCTTCGTTAGTTCTAAGGTCTTAGGTAAACTACTAAATCTTGGACGAATGTTCTCAAGGACCTTACGTCCAATTTCAATGGTTTCTTTCTCACGATCACTTGGGTTAGGATTTTGTGGTAAAGAATCTACTTCCAATAAACGATGTTTTAAGGGTAAAAGATGTTTCGTGACTTTGAAATCAAAAGGGTTTAGAACCTGCTTAGTCGTAAACAATTCTTCAACCTTATCTTTTAATACAGTACCTAAACGTTTGACCTCATCGTAGCTTTGATCTTTTCTCGTAAAACGAGTGGAAATATCCCCATCTGCACCTTGCATAAAGAGGAAGAATTCTTCAGGATGATCCTTTTGTAGAGCAGCCATCGCATAACCAGGATACTCTGAAGAGAAGAACGGAGTAAGTCCACTCATGATGGTTGGATGACAATTGTGTATGACAAAGGTAACAACCCTTTTTGATCCTTCATACAAACTCATTAGATCTAAAAATACAGAAGCCTTATGGTCAGAGATACGACTACTTCCAACCCCACTAAAAGCGATGGATTGGAAAGAATACTGAAGATCCTTCATGGGTCTCATTGAGATCTTTGGTAAAGAAGCCAGCGTAGTTGTTTTCAGTTGATTGAAGTAGGTCTCATCGTGCGGATCTCCCGCAAAATGGGTGTGTGTACATGAAGTGATAACTTCAGTTGGGGTTGAATAGTGTTTTTGAATGGCTTGACGCATTTCTTGACTTTGTTCAACGGAGATTCCAATGTTGTCATAAACACAATACACAAGTCTTGAATCTTCCTTTTCAACGACGACGATTCTAAGGAATAGGTCATCATGGACTTGAGAAACAAGATTAACCTGTTGAATAAAGCCACATTGTTTGACTGGATTTAAAGGATTGATGGAAACAAGAGTAGTCCCTAGCTTAATCATCATGAATCCTATAGACGATTCAATCGATCGGCATATTTTGTAGAAAGCTTTTCGTTGAATTCATTGCCACCATCGACATTGGCACTCATAAAGACAGGTGGAATTACTTTCTTACTGACCATGATTTGGATGGCTTCTAAAACAGCAGCGTTCAACATCGCAGCAGCTGAAATCGATGAAGTACCACATACTTTAACGGGTAAACCTTCAACTTCGACACTGGCATCACCGAAAGCCACACGATTATCCAAGACCACATCCGCAAATTCCCAGAGGTTCTTCCCTCCAGAATGACGGCAACTAAGTTTCTTACTGACTTCAAGTGAGGTCACGACGATCAACTTAGCACCTACAGATTTTACTTTCATGGCGATTTCAATGGGTAAAGGATTACGTCCAGAATTTGAAATCAAGACAACGATATCTTCTTTTCTGAAATCAGATTTCTTGATGAATAAGGTTCCCACACCTTCAATGGATTCATAATTGCCCATAGCAGGTTCTTTGATTGCTTTAGCGGGAATCAAACCGCCGGCTCTTCCACAAATTTCAATGGCAGCTGCGTAAGAATGTCCACTTCCAAAAGCTTGTAAGATACCTCCGCTCATGATCGACTCCGCAATCAGTTGAGCTGCTTTGGTAATATTGGCACCTTGTGTATCTTCAACTTCTTTCAATAAAGCATCAATCACTTTAAAATATTCGTTTCTCATGTGTTTCTCCGTTTCTCCTTTAAATAAAACAACTCCTCCCACTTGCGCAGGAGGAGTCGTTACATCCTTTAATTAGATGATTAAGAGTTTGAACCAACCCAAGATTAGGGCGATTGCGATAACGATTCCAAGAAGCTTATTGGAGTTCATGCCTTTGCGGCCTAACAACCAATAGCAGAGACCAACCAACAGGACAGCACCGAAGTTCGGCAAAATCTTGTTAGCTAATACTTGAAGATCGAATGTGTTTCCGAATGCTGTGATAGCACCAAATTTAACGCCGACCATCGTAGAAATCATAGCACCAACAACCATTACCCCTAGGGCAGCAGCTGCTTCAGTTAAAGCTCTCAGTTTGTGAGCCATGGTGGTAACCAAGGTAACGCCCTGTTTGTAGCCTAAATTGAACTTCAATGGACGTAAGAGGAACAATACAGAAAGGTTCCAAATGGTCCAAATTGCGATACCAACATAAGA
>CAZXTB010000163.1:0-3960 GCA_964643535.1 uncultured Erysipelotrichaceae bacterium
AAATTGTGTATTGACTAGGAAGGTTCCGCCCTTCTTAAGATTCTTCAACATATCATAACGAACGAGGAAGGAATCTAATGAACAAGAGACGAAATCAGCTTTGGTAACATAGTAAGTAGAACGGATCGGGGTAGGTCCAAAACGTAAGTGAGAACGGGTTACACCGCCGGCCTTCTTGGAGTCATAAGCGAAATAAGCTTGAGAGTAAAGATCGGTATGATCCCCAATGATCTTGATCGAGTTCTTATTGGCTGAGACTGTTCCATCAGATCCTAAACCATAGAACAAGCATGAGATATAATCATGATCGACTTCAAAGTCAAGATCTGTCTTAAGAGATTTATGAGTAACATCATCATTGATTGAAATGGTGAAACCATCAAACGGATTCTTTTCATTCAAATGATCATAGACAGCTTTAATGTCGTTAGGTTGAGTGTCTTTTGAAGACAAGCCATATCGACCACCAACGATGGTTTCGATTTGTCCAACCCCATGAAGAACAGCATAGACATCCAAGAACAAAGGTTCATGAGAACCAACTTCTTTGGTTCTATCCAAAATCGCTACTTTTTTAACAGACGCAGGAACAACCTTTAAGAGATGTTTTGCGGAGAAAGGACGATACAAATGAACTTTAACCAAACCAACTTTTTCGCCTTTTGCGTTTAAAGCATCGACGACTTCTTTAGCGGTCTCAGTAACAGATCCCATCGCAATGATGATACGAGTGGCATCTTTAGCTCCATAATAGACAAACGGCGCATATTCTCTGCCTGTCAATTTGGATACTTTTTCGAAATATTCTTCTACGATTGGTAATACCGCATCGTAGTGGGCATTCTGAGCTTCTCTGCCTTGGAAGTAAACGTCGTCGTTTTCGGCACCACCACGGGTGACCGGATTGGTATGAGGATTCAAGGCATTCGCTCTGAAACGTTCCAAAGCGTCTTTATATAACCAGCTCTTTAAGACATCGGTATCGATGACTTCAACTTTCTGGATTTCATGAGATGTTCTAAATCCATCAAAGAAATGTAATACAGGAACAGAGGCTTTAATGGCGGTCAAATGAGCAACCCCAGCAAGATCCATAGCTTCTTGAACGGAATGGGAGGCAATCATCGTAAAGCCTGTCTGACGAACCGCATAGATGTCTTGGTGATCCCCAAAGATACTGAGTGAACGAGTAGCCAAAGAACGAGCTGAGACGTGGATAACGCCTGGCAAGAGTTCTCCTACCCATTTATACATATTCGGAATCATCAACAATAAACCTTGAGATGCGGTAAAGGTACTGGATAAGGTCCCGCCTTGTAAAGCACCATGAACGGCCCCAGCGGCTCCTCCTTCAGACTGCATTTCTACAACTTTGACCACAGCGTCAAACATGTTTTTGCGACCAGCAGATGCCCAAGCATCGACAAGTTCAGCCATGGTTGATGACGGTGTAATCGGATAGATCGCGGCAACTTCGGTAAAGGCATAGGCTACGTGCGCTGTCGCCGTATTCCCATCCAACGTAAGATAAGTTTTCTTCATAAAGTCCTCCTAATTTAACCACTTGTAATTATACCTTATTAGACTCACTATTGCACACCCAATTTAGAAACAAACACGTGTAAATCAAGCCAACACAAGACATATGCCCAATAAAAAAAGACGAAATTTCTTTTGTCTTTTGATAACTCGTGAAAATTTTCGTTAAACGATGATCTTTGTCCATTCGGCTTTTTGAAAGCGTGCTCGACTGACCACAAAACGAAGGGCTTGATCGACGATGACACTAAACCATGCCCCATATAGACCCATTCCTAATCCATAAGCCATCAAATAAGTCAGGATTGGACGTAAGACTGTCACCGAAATCATACTCAAAGCGGCTACGAATTTAACATCTCCCGCCCCTCGTAAGGACCCAACCGTAATGACTTGAGATATCTGAAAGACAACACAAATCGCCAAGATGATCAGGATATTTTCGCCTAAGCTTAAGACCTGTGGATCGATACTAAACAAACTCATGATGGGACCTCTTAGTAAGACAATCGTAAATCCCAAAGCCAAGGATATCATCAAACCTAGGCGTTGCGATACTCGTCCATAAAGGATGGCCAAATCAGGACGTTTCGCCCCTAACGAATGACCTACCAATGCGGTACATGCAATGGATAAACCATCGCCTACACTAAAGGTGATACTCATCACCTGCATGGCGATGTTATGGGTCGCAAACTCTATGGTTCCAAGTCCTGCGACAGCTTTCGCATACATCAAGAAACCGATACGAATAAAGACTTGTTCAACCAAAGACGAAGATGAAATCGACCACATCGTTTTAAGTGTTGTTTTATCTAAAGTCCATTTATCATGAAGTCGAACTTGTAAAAAGGAATCTTTTTTGGTGATACTTCTGATTGCTAAAAGTAAACCTGCGAAGTTTCCTATGGCTGTCGCAACCGCAGCCCCCATAACACCCCATCGAGGAAAGATCCATATCCCAAAAATCAACAACCAGTTAAAAAAGATATTGACCAGATTGGCTGTAAGATTGGTCGCTAAGGAGATCCTTGTATTACCAGCTCCTCGCTGAGCGGCCGTAATCGTTAAACTTAATAGATAAAAGAAGCCTCCAACGATGATGATTCTAAAATACACCAAGGCTTCAGGTAGATAACTCGCTTGAGCTCCAGCGAATAGTAGAAAAGGCTTCGCATAGATGAAGCCTAAAATCGATACCACCAAGGTCACCATAAAACTCACCATCAAGCCATTACGTAAAGCTCTATTGGCACCTTGTTTATCTTGTGCCCCTTTTCGCCGTGAGATGATGACGGTTATCCCTGTGTTTACCGCAAAGACAAAACACATTAAAAAATACTTTGGTTGAGTTGTGATTCCAACAGCGGCGATGGCCCCTGAGCCCAATGAGCTCACCATGATCATATCCATAGCCCCGATCATCGAAATTAAAACAGCCTCCATCGCGGAAGGCCAAGCCATCCTTAAAGTGGTCTCATAGACTTCTTTGGTGGATGGTAATTCATCACTCATATGGTGTTTAGGCGTCAAAGCTTCAACTGAAAATATTCGTTGGAAGAGATTCATACTTAATTAGTTTAGCACAGTCTTATGGTTGATAATCTTCAAAGATGATGGTTTCACATTGGGTTCTGATGTTATTTTCTTTTTCTTGTGAAGGTAAGGCCCACATCATCCCAAAACCTTTAAACAAGGATCTTGTAAAATAATAGGTCGCACTCTTAAAGGTGTAATCGACAGATAAATAGTCTGGTCTAATTAAGAAATTCAACAAGGCATTGTGGAGTATGACCCTAGTCAACAATGAATATTTCTCATTATCGATACAGTATTCCATATTGAGTCCTCTTAGATATTGAGGTGCTTGTTTTTTAAGTTCTAAAAGAATCAAAGGATCAAATGAACAAAAAGCGAAATCCCCTTGATAATCCTTGATAAGTTCTAGTGTGCTTTTAACCGCAAGCGCTCTTCTTTTGGTGGTTTTCAGTTCAATTAAAAGAGGCACTCTTCCACTTACAAGTTTCAACACTTCACTAAATGAAGGCACTTTTTCTTCCGTTGATTTTAGTCTTAATCCTTCAATCGTCTTAGCATCTAGTTCTTCTAGAATCGCTGAAACAGAAGTCATCCTAAGCGTATCATCATCATGAAAGACAAACATGACCCCATCAGAACTTAATTGAATGTCCAATTCAATCCCATAGTGATGATCGATCGCATTTTGAAATGCGGCCAAACTATTCTCAGGAATGGCCTTATCTCTTTGATATAAGCCACGATGGGCGAAATAACCCTTTATCCAATCGAGATGACGTACTCGTTTACTAGAATAATACATTGAAAAAGCATACAGTAAGAGCCCACCTATATCAATCAACATAAAGAGTTGAAAGCCACTCATGGTCTAAGTTCCTCATT
>CAZXTB010000164.1:0-3921 GCA_964643535.1 uncultured Erysipelotrichaceae bacterium
GAGATACCTTAAACGCTAAGGATTATCTAGAATTTGCCCATTATGTATTCCAACAAATAAACGACGCTCAATAATGAGCGTCGTTTTTCTTTATAGTGTTTAAGCCCAGATCAACCAAATCATCACATAGCCTGTAATGACGGCGATAAGTGTAAATGGAACCCCAATACTCATAAACTGTTTTGCAGAGACTTCATAACCTTCTTTACGTAAGATTCCAAGACCTGCGATATTGGCAGAAGCTCCGATCGGCGTTAAGTTACCACCTAAGGTCGCTCCACACAGAAGTCCAAAATACAAGATCGTTGGGGGAATATTAAGCGATGTAGCCAAGGCTGCAACCACAGGAAGCATCGTTGCGACATAAGGAATATTATCGATAAAGGCGGATAGGAACACAGAAACCCAAACAATCAAGGTATAGACCACAAAGAGGTTGCCTCCTGAGACCTGAGCGAAGAGATTACCAATGTCGGTGATGAGACCAGCTTGTTTGATGGCGCCAATGACCACAAAGAGTCCAGCGAGAAGAAGTAAAGTCATATAATCGATCTCTTTGATCGCAGTAACCACATTAGAAGCTTTTTTTTTTTTTTTAAGCTCATAGAGTAAACCAATGATCATTAAACTCATACAAATAATCCCGTTGATGTGGGTCGCAATAAGTTCATTACTGAATGGAAATAAAGAAGCAATGACCAAGAGAACCACCATCGATACCAATAAGAAACTTGGGAAGTAATCCGTTACTTTTTGATTCTCGGATAGACCAATTGAAGCTTTCTCTTTTCTAAACAACCACAGCAACATAAACATACTGGTAAAGGCGGCTACTTCTACAACCCAAAACATCCCAATCTTATTTTGGTAGAAGAAGAAATCTAAGAAATTCATATTGGCTGCGCCCCCCAATAAGATAGAGGTCGTATCGCCTACCAAAGTCGCAGCCCCTTGTAGATTACTGGATACGGCGATTGCAATGATCGCATTGATCGGATTGATCTTTAATTTTTTGGCGATGGTCATGGCGACAGGAGCAACCATCAATACGGTCGCAACATTGTCGACAAAAGCTGAGATGATTCCCGCAAATAGGGCTAAAGAAACGATGGCCCATTGAACGTTGGGAGTCTTATCTAAGATGATGTCCGCTAAAAGGGCTGGCATCTTAGATTCGATGAAGAGATATACGATCCCCATAGTCCCGCCAATCATCATCAAGACATTGAAGTCAATCGCAGGGAATACATTGGCGATGGGCATGATGCCCACAAGGACGAAGAGGGATGCGGATCCTAAGGCCACATAAGTTCTGTACTTGGGGAAAATCAGCAAACAAGCATAAGTCGATAAGAAGAGGATCAGGGCTAGTTCTTTCATAATGCATCTATTCTACCAAAACTGTGGACTTCGTTCAATCCTTTCCTGAAATACAGTGTAGGTCTTTTAATGCGGCCATGTTTTTGATAGAATAGAAGGGCTTATGAACAGATACGATAAAGGCCTGATGATTTTTATACTCGTCAGTTCACTTGTGATGTATACCACCATGGAATGGTTTGTCCGATCAACGACTTCGGATCAAATCGTGGCCGTGGTTTATTCATATGACAAAGAGGTTTTGAGAATCGATCTTAAAGTCGATAAGTCCTATACCGTAGAAGGAGCTTTAGGAACCGTTACGATTGAAGTGCTCGATGGTAAAGTTAGAGTCGAAAAAGAAACTTCACCTTATCACCTGTGTTCTATCCAGGGATGGGTCTCTTATGCGAATATCCCCATTGTTTGTTTACCCAATCATAACGTCATCATCATCGAAAATGGCACCGTCGATCCCAATGATCCGGACGTGAGCTCATGAGAAAACGTTCATCGACAAGACGAATGACCCTATTGACCATGTTGTTGGCGATGAGTATCCTTTTACACATGATCGAACCTGCTTTACCTATCCCAGTTCCTGGTGTCAAATTAGGTTTAGCCAACATTTTAGGTTTGATTACCTTGTATCTGTTTGGGATCAAAGAAATGATGACCATCAACATCATGCGTGTCTTGATGGCTTCCTTACTGAGAGGCATCATCTTTGGGACAGGTTTCTGGTTGAGTATGTCAGGGATGCTTTTAAGTTCTTTGATTACCATCCTCTTGTTTAAACAAAACAAATTTACCAAGATTGGGATCTCTATGGCTTCCTCTGCTTTTCACGGGGTAGGTCAGATCCTTGCCTTGATCTTCATCAACAACACCGTGATGATGATCTATTGGTTACCTATGCTTTGGTTTAGCTCCGTACCTACGGGTTATATTACAGGTACACTGAGTATCCAAGTATTGAAACGCTTAAAAGTGACAGAAAGAAATCGTGTATGAAAAAAGTAAAAGAAAAGAAAAACACCATTCAGAAAATGAAGTTTATATTGACCTATATGGATGGTCAAAAGTTTAGGTTTACCTTATTGATGGGGGTGGTCCTCATCTATGTAGGTTTATCCTTATTGTCGCCTATTCTATTTCAGTTTTTGATCGATAATGTTATTAAACAGGATCCATTAAACAATCCGTTGATGAGTTGGTATTCTGGTTTATTTGGGGGAGTAGACTTGATTCGTAAGAACCTATGGCTTGGGGCACTGATGATCATCTCGGTCAATCTTTTAACCCTAAGCCTTCAGTTTTTTAGAGGGAAATGGAATGGGCAGATTTCAGAAATCTTCGCTGAGAAACTAAGAAATGCCTTGTTTTCTCATCTTCAGCATTTGCCTTACGCCTATCATCAAAAATCTAAAACTGGTGATTTGATCCAACGCTGTACGTCGGATGTCGATACGGTCCGTCGTTTTATTGCGGGTCAATTCTCGGAAATGTTGTATGCAATCGCTGTTACGATCATCGCGATGGTGGTCTTATTTAATGTCTATGCGCCTTTGGCTTGGATCGCCATCATTGCCTTGCCGATCATCTTTATCTTCGCTTATATCTTCTTCATCAAGATGCAAGATTTCTTTAAGAAATCGGATGAAGCAGAAGGCTACTTATCCAATACGATTCAAGAAAACTTAGCCGGTGTAAGAGTCGTCAAGGCCTTTAATCGAGAAGCTTATGAAGCTGAGAAGTTTGATGAGAAAAACAAGACCTATAAGAATCTTACGTATAGACTAATTGAACTCTTAGGTTTCTATTGGGGGTTCTCTGATTTTATTTGTTTGACTCAGATCTTGGTGGTTGTCCTATTTGGGATCAACTTCGCTCAACAAGGTTTCCTTACTGTAGGGCAATTCTTTATATTCATCTCTTATGAAGGGATGATCTTATGGCCAGTTCGTAACGTAGGAAGAATCTTATCGGATATGGGTAAGATGTTGGTATCGATTGGTCGTCTACAAGAGGTCTTAAATAGCCCCGTTGAACCTTTAGAAGAAGGCATTACGCCTGAGATCCAAGGGGACATCGTTTTTGATCACGTTTACTTCAAATATGAAGATGGTGAACAAGAAGTTCTAAAAGATGTAAGCTTCACCGTTAAACAAGGTCAAACCATTGCCTTATTGGGTCCTACAGGATCGGGTAAGAGTTCCTTGGTTCATTTATTGACACGACTTTATGATTATCAAAAGGGTTCCATAACTTTAAACGGAACTGAACTTAAAGAGATTCAAAGACATCATCTTCGTAAAAACATAGGCATCGTTTTACAAGAACCTTTCTTATTCTCAAAGACCATCTTAGAAAACATCAGATTGGCCAATCCCAATGCGAATGAAAGACAAGTCATAGAAGCCGCAAAAGCTGCTTCAGTTCATCGCGTTATCAATGAATTTGATTTGGGCTATAAGACGCTTGTAGGAGAAAAAGGGGTCACGCTTTCAGGTGGACAAAAACAACGCATTGCGATCGCAAGAACCATCATCAATAAATCAC
>CAZXTB010000165.1:0-3902 GCA_964643535.1 uncultured Erysipelotrichaceae bacterium
CAAATCATGACTATCAAGAAGAAGGTTTCACAGCCTTAGATAATTATGATGGAGACCTCAGTGCTTTGGTTCAAATCACAAAACTAGACAATGGATTAAAATACAGTATCTTGGATAGTTCATCCAATCTCGCTGAAATAACACGTTTATTTACAAAGGAAGATACTCAAGCTCCTGTGATTAAACTGATGGGTTATGATCATATCTTGCTTCATCAAAACGCCAATTATTATGAGTTTGGGGCTACGGCTACCGATAATTGCGATGATGTATCAAAAGATATTGTGGTTACCCACAACATCAACAAAGCTGTTTTAGGAACCTATACAGTTACTTATACCGTCAGTGATCAAGCAGGCAATACTTCCAGTATCACCAGAGAAGTAGAAGTCACCGATAAGATTCAAACTGTTGTTTATCTTACCTTTGATGATGGGCCAAGTTATAGAACTCTAGAAGTCCTAGATATCTTAAAAGAATACGGGGTCAAAGCCACTTTCTTTGTGGGTAAGAAAGCAGCTGAATATGAGCCCATTATGTTAAGAGCCCATCAAGAAGGACATACTGTAGCCCTTCATGCGTATAGTCATACTGCCACAACGATTTATGTTTCTCCAGAAGCTTTCTTTAAGAATCTCTATTTGGTTCAAGATTGGGTAGAAAGCGTGACAGGTGTCAAGTCTTATATCTATCGTTTTCCTGGAGGATCATCCAATATGTCGAGTAGTTTCAATCCAGGCATTATGACCACATTAACCCAAATGGTGTTGGATGAAGGTTTCCATTACTTTGATTGGAACATATCCTCAGGGGATGGGAATGCGAAAACCACCACAGCTCAGATGATTTATAATGTCACCATCAACTGTAAACCAAATCGAAACAACGTCGTCTTGATGCATGATAGTGCCAGTCATGATGAAACAGTGGCTGCATTACGACCCATATTGGATTATCTAAAATCCATCGATGCTGAAATCTTACCGATCACGATGGATACCCCTCAAATTCATCATCACGTCAATAATTAAATTTGAAAAGGCTCACTCGTGTTAAGAGTGAGCCTTTTTTGTTATAATGTTAACTATGATAAAAAAGTCTCATTTTCTTCTAAAAATCTTAATCGTCATTTCCACTTTATTTATCTTGGTTTCTTGTAGTAAAGGTGATTTTTATTTGATTGGAAAAGCAGAAATAAACTTAGAAGTACATACCCCTTATGTAGATCCTGGCTACACCATCAAAGACAATCAAACCGTTCTCATCGATGGACTTGTAGATAGTGATACCCTAGGGACTTATACCCTCACCTACTCAACAACCATAAAAGATAAACTTGTAACTTTAAAAAGAGTGATCAACGTGGTCGATACTACGGCTCCTACTTTAACTTTAGTCGGTCAAGCAGAAAACTATCTTTGTTTAAGTAAAAACTACATCGAGGAAGGCTTTAGCGCCATCGATAATCATGATGGGGATTTAAGTTCATCGGTCATCATCGATCCCATTAAGAATGGATTTAAGTATAAAGTCAGTGATGTATCCGGAAATATGAGTGAGCTTACTCGTACTTTCGCCTTAGAAGATAAATTAGCCCCGTCGCTTGATTTAATAGGTTCACCCGTTATAAAAATTCAAAAGGATTCAAGCTATATCGAATATGGGGCCATTGCTTCAGATAATTGCTCAGAGCTGACATCGCAAATCAAAATCAACAGTAATATTCAAAGCTCCGTTTTAGGAAGCTATACGGTCACTTACTCCGTTACGGATGAGAATGATAATACGACGACGAAAACACGAGAAGTCATCGTTACCGATGAAGTTCAACCCATCGTTTATTTGACCTTCGATGATGGTCCTAGTGCTTTAACTCTGGATGTTTTGGATGTATTAGAAACTTATAAAGTAAAGGCAACTTTCTTTGTATGGACCAAGACGGCTCAATATGAACCCATACTACTCAAAACCTATCAAATGGGTCATACCGTAGCCCTACATACCGCAAGCCATAACTATAATACGATTTATGCCTCGACGACCAACTACTTCAATGATCTATATTCTGTCCAATCTTGGGTTAAAAACGTTACTGGTTCTACTTCGATGATCTTAAGATTTCCAGGAGGATCCTCCAATACAAGTAGTGATTATAATCCTGGGATTATGACCAAGGTAACCAATTTAGCTCTACAAAAAGGCTTCCACTATTTCGATTGGAATGTTTCCTCTGGAGATGGAAGCAATGATACTACTTCAGATAAGATCGTTTATAACGTCACCAGAAACATCAAATCCAGTCGCATCAACGTGGTGTTGATGCACGACAGTAAGAACCACCAAGCAACCCTAGATGCCTTACCTGAGATATTAAACTATCTTCAATCCATCGGTGCTTTGGTTCTACCCATAACCATGGATACTCCTCAGATTCATCACACTGTCAACAATTAAAAAAATCCCGATAAGCTGTCCATTTAAGGTTCAGTTCATCGGGATTTTTTTATTCATATCGTAGAGCTTCTACAGGTTCCAACTGACTGGCTTTATTGGCGGGATAGATCCCAAAGATCAAACCAATCGAGATGGAGAATAATAAGGCTAAGGCAACGGTATCCAATCCTATGGTTACCTTAAATGAACTCAAGGCAGAAATCAAGAAGGCACCTATATAAGCGATACCTAAACCAATCAAGCCTCCTAATAAGGTAATAATAACAGCTTCAATCAAGAACTGAAACAAGATCTGAGAGCGTTTAGCGCCCAAGGCTTTTCTGATACCGATCTCTCGTGTTCTTTCTCTTACCGTTACCAACATGATGTTCATGATCCCAATTCCCCCTACCAACAAGGAAATAGAGGCAATCCCAGCGAGTAAACTGGTGAGTAGACTCATCAAGGTATCCATGATGCCTAAGATCTGAGACTGACTGAAAGCTCTATACAATGAACTGGAAGGCAATACAGAATCTAGATACGTCGATACTTTAGAAAGGGTCGTATTGACACTCGCTTCTGAAGTCGAAGTGATGTAGTAACTGGTCATAAAGGCTCTTCCTGAGAATAAATTGAGGGCATAATCATAAGAGATGTACACCAACATGTCATTGTCGCCTGAGAAACTTTGACCACGAGCTGCCACTTCTCCTACCACTTCAAAGGGAACCCCATTGATGACCAAGATCTGTCCTATAGGATCTGCTCCCGCAAATAAACTATCTGCGATTTTTGATCCTAAGACGGCAACAGGATAATTGCTCTTCATATCAAGGCTACTTAGAAAGCGGCCTGAGGTCATCGTTAAGGAAGAAACATAATCATAATCTTCATTGACACCACTGATGGTGACTTCCACATTGGTTCCGTTGACATCATAATTGACAGGTCTTTGAACCATAGGGCTATAGTAAGCGATCTTCGCTGAATCTTTGATTTCATCCAACCAGATCGTAGGTAAGACCCCTATTGGATCAGAAACTGTCACATAGATGAGGTTAGATCCAATTGAACGAATCTGTTTCTCAGCTTCTGCTTTGGCACTGTTGCCTAAAGACAACAATAATATAACACTGCTTACTCCGATGACTACCCCTAAAGTGGTCAATAAGGCCCTTACTTTATGTGAAGTCACTGATCGCCATGCGATCGAGAAATACTCTTTAAACATCAGAATCCTCATTACGAGTATCACTTTCGATCAACCCGTCTTTCAAGCGGATGATCCGCTTAGCGTAATGGGCAATGGCCATATCATGGGTAATGATGATGATGGTCTTGCCTTCGTTATTCAACTGAGTCAATAAAGCCAACACTTCTTGACCTGTCTTAGAATCTAAAGCCCCTGTAGGCTCATCAGCGAGGATAATATTAGGATCATTGGCTAAGGCTCTTGCGATAGAAAC
>CAZXTB010000166.1:0-3836 GCA_964643535.1 uncultured Erysipelotrichaceae bacterium
AAAAGTAGGAGGTATCCTCAACGGAACCACCAACTTCATCATCGATAAGATGGAAAGGGAACATCTTGGTTTTAATGATGCGTTAAAACAAGCCCAAGCAAGTGGCTATGCGGAAGCGGATCCATCCAGTGATTTGGATGGGATCGATACGATGTATAAACTAAGACTGGCCCTCGCAATCGGAATGCATACTTGGATCGATCTGGCCTCAATAGATGTAGAAGGTATACGGTATCTAAAAGACGTCGACATCAAATACTTTACCCAACAGAAATACAAATGTCGATTGATGGCTTATGGGGAAAAGACACCTAAAGGATTTTTAGCTTGTGTAGAACCTAGCTTAGTAGAACTAAACTCTCTAGAAGCCCATACTCTAGAAAACAACAATCTGGCTTGGTTTGAAAACAAAGATCTTCAACGATTTGAGCTCAGTGGACAAGGTGCAGGAGGAACTCCTACCGCCATGAATATCTTAAGAGATCTATCGATGATACAAGAGAAGACCTCTTGGACCTTGCCTTCTTTGATGAATGAAGATGAAGCTGATAATCAAATGGATCATCAAAACTATCTGATTAGGACTCCCATCGATTTAAACTCCTCTTTTTTAGAGAAATATACAGGACAAAGTAGAGTCTTTTCAGGGGTGCTTTATCGAATCTTAATCGAGGTCCCTGTTTCAGAAATGCATAAAGAAGTGCTTAGATTAAGAGAAAAAGACGAAGTATTCTTCGCTAGAACATAAGGAGCTTTTATGAAAGTAAGTAAATTTGGGGGTTCTTCGTTGGCGAATGCCCAACAGTTTGAAAAAGTAAAAAAGATCGTTTTAAGTGATCCTTCTAGAGCTGTGATCGTTGTATCTGCCTTAGGTAAGGAAAACAATCAAGACCATAAGATCACTGATCTTCTCTATTTAACCCATGCTCATTTAACCTATGGGGTCAGTGTCGATGAGATCTTTGAAGAGATAAGACAAAAACATCTAGGGGTTCATCATGAGCTTAAACTATCTTTTGATTTAGAAAAAGAGTTGGCTTTAATCAGAAGCAGTTTAAGAAAAAACATGGACATCGATGAATTGGTCTCTCGTGGTGAATATCTAAGTGCCTGTTTAATGGCTTCTTACTTAGGTTATGACTTCGTCGATGCGAAAGAGGTCATTTGTATAGACTATAATGGCCAAGTCGATTTAGAGAAAACCTACCAAAGAATAAGAGATGTTTTTTCTAAACATCCTCGTATCGTTATTCCTGGTTTTTATGGGGTCTTACCTAATGGAAAAATAAAAGTCATGAGTCGAGGAGGCTCTGATATTACAGGATCTTTGGTAGCCGCTGCGTTAGAAGCAGAAGTCTATGAGAACTGGACGGATGTATCGGGTATCTTGATGGCGGATCCTCGTATCGTACCTGGGGCTAAGACGATTCATAAACTGACTTTCGCTGAATTAAGAGAAATGGCGTTTATGGGAGCCTCTGTGCTTCATGAAGAGTCCATTCAACCTGTCAAAGAGAAAAACATTCCCCTTAATATTCGTAATACCAATGAACCAGATCATCCTGGAACCATGATCCTATCACAGATCGATGAGGCTTCTAATAAAGCTCATTTCATCACAGGAGTTACGGGTCGACAAGACTTTAGCGTCTTAAGTGTTTATAAGGAACACATCGCCAAATCTCCCAGTATGATCAGAGATGTCCTTGAGATCTTAGAACGCTTTGAATGTCCTCTTGAACACTTAACCATGGGCATCGATAGTTTTACCATCGTCTGTGCAAGTTCAAACATCAAAGAACGTCTTTACGATATCCTCTCAGACATCAAGAAACAATGTTTACCAGATAAAGTCATCGTCGAAGAAGATCTGGCTTTGATCGCGGTCGTAGGACGTCAAATGAAAGAGACCCCAGGTGTATCTGGACGACTCTTTAGCGCCATGGGTCAACACAGCATCAACATTCGCATGATTGCCCAAGGTACCGATGAGATCAGCATCATCGTCGGAATCAGTAATCAAGATTTCAATAAAACGATCCAAGTTCTATACGAAAAGTTCATTGGTCAATAAACTACAACACACAGGATAAACTCAGTCCTGTGTGTTTATTTAAGAGAAGGGTCATGCTAAAATAAACTCAAGGAGAATACCATGAATAAAGAACAAGCCTTAAAAGAACATCAAGCCTATCAAGAGAAAGTCGCTGCGTATACCTTAGCCCTTACGACCTTAAACTGGGATGCGTATACGATTGCCCCTAAAAAAGGAGGACCTTATCGTAATAAGATGGCCTCTTATCTATCGGGTGAACTTTTCTCAATCACCACCGATCCTTCAGTGATCACTCGTTTAGATCTGATGAGTACTTTCGATTATGACGAAGTCACCAATCGAGAAGTCACTCAAATGAGAAAAGAAATCAATAAGACCCGTTTTATACCCAAGGATATTTATGTGGCCTACAATAATCTGGTCATGGACGCCAACGATGTTTGGGAAGAAGCCAAAGCGACGTCTAATTATGCCTTGTTTAAGCCTGTGCTTAAACAATTGATTGAACAAACCAAATTGGTGGTCTCTTATCGAAAAGATCCACGACCTGTCTATGAACAACTTCTAGATGATTATGAGACCAACATGTCGACCAAGGAATATGATGCGTTCTTTGATAAACTCAGAGAAGACATCGTTCCTTTGATCCATAAGATTAAAGCAAAGAATTTAAAACGTCCTGAGTGGTTAAGTGAATCGATCCCTTTGTCTCAACAAGCCTTGGTGGTTGAAAGACTCGCTAAGTTTCTCGATTATTCAAAAGACAGTGGTCAAATCAGTTTATCCGTTCATCCTTTCTCGCAAGATTTCTCTGCCCATGACAATCGTGTTACGGTGAGATATCACGAGGATAACTTTACCTCCAGTATCTTTGCCTTGATCCATGAGGTAGGTCATGCGACCTACAATGGACAGGTCAATGAAGCCTATGATGGAAGATACATTCGTAAGTCGATGACCTTTGGGATGCATGAATCTCAATCTCGATTCTTAGAAAACATGTTGGGAAGAAGTGAAGCTTTTTGGGAACCTCTTTATGAAGATGTTGTTAAAATGGTTCCTGCTTTGAAGAAAGTATCTTTAAAAGAATTCGTCGAAGGCATCAACTTCGTTCAACCCTCTTTGATTCGTATCGAAGCCGATGAATTGACTTATCCTTTACACGTCATGGTTCGCTATGAGATCGAAAAAGGACTCTTTAATGGTACCTTAGATGTAGAAAACTTAGACACAGTCTGGGCTGATAAGATCGAAGAATACCTAGGAGTAAGACCGACCAATGCCTCCCAAGGTGTACTTCAAGATGTTCATTGGTCTGGAGCTATGTTTGGTTATTTCCCTACCTATGCCTTAGGATCAGCTTATAGTGCTCAATGGATGAAAGCTTTAAGAAAAGACATCGATGTTGAAAAGGCGCTAAGAGACAATCAGTTTACCCTCATCAAAGCATGGCTCAAAGAAAAGATCCATACTCATGGAGGTGTCTATGAACCAAGCGAGTTGATGATCAAAGTTACAGGAGAGAAGTTTAATCCTCAATACTATGTCGATTATCTTAAAGAGAAAGTCACCAAGCTTTATCATCTATAAACAAAACCGGATCTTCCGGTTTTTTTCTAAAAGGGAAGCTTTGCCTTCCTAAGGCGAGTGAGTGACTGTGTTATAATAAAAGCAGCTTAAATCCTAGGAAAGAACCATGCTAAAAAAATACGTCAGTGCTTTAGTCATCATCTTTATTTCAGGATCCTTCCTCTTGTTTTTTTGTGCTGAATTAAGCACC
>CAZXTB010000167.1:0-3834 GCA_964643535.1 uncultured Erysipelotrichaceae bacterium
CAGGTAAACCCGGGATATTATCAGAAGCATCACCCATGAGTCCTTTTAGATCACAGATCTGAGCTGGTTTTAGTGCCATCTCTTCCATCAATGCTGCTTCATCCATCTTTTTGATTTCTGTAAGACCTTTTTTCATCAACCAAACAGAGGTGGTACGATCGATCAATTGAAGCAAATCTTTATCGCTGGAAAGGACATTGATGTCCCAATCTGGGAATCGTTTAACCAATGAACCGATGATGTCATCGGCTTCTAAACCATCTTGTTGATAATGACACAGATGAGCAGCATTACAATACTCTCTTACGATGGGAAACTGCATCTTGAGTTCTTCAGGTAAGGCTTTACGTGTTCCTTTATAATCTTCATATTTCTCATGTCTAAAAGTAGGTTTACCACTGTCCCAAGCGATCATGAGGGTTTGAGGTTGAACCAAATCTATGGCTTTAGAAAGCATACTGACAAAGCCAAAAACAGCATTGGTATAGACCCCTTGGCTATTGGCACTTAAACGGGTATACGCTGTGGCATAATAAGCTCTAAAAAACATTGAGTTACCATCGACTAGGAGCATTTTTTTCATTTCTTTACCTCATCTTCACTTTTCAAAAGTGAATCCCTTAGGATTCACTTAATCGATCAATTTCAATACCGCAAGGTTCTTATACATCAAAGTCATATAATCATCCTTGTTTTCAATATCTTTTTCTGTTAAGAAAGCTAAACTATGCAAGACGATCTCATCTAAAGCAAACTCAGATTTAAGTTGTTCATACAAGACCAACATATCCGCACTCATCAAAGGATCTTTGATGATGTATTGAACGCCTTCATCTTTTATCTTGGCTTTTATAATCGCAAGTTGATCCTCGTTAGGTAAGACCCCATAGCGAGAAAGCACGACAGGATAGATCTTCATCCCATAAGCTTTTTGCCAATTTCCAAAACTCGGGGTAATGCTTACGACAGAGATTTCTTTGGTTCGAATGAATTGATAATTCGCATCCATATTGGCCAGTTCTACTTCAAGATCAGAAAAATTAGATTCAAAGAAAACTTTTTCTTCTGGATAATGACTCACCAACCATTTCTTTATGGTAGAAGCCATCGACGTCATGGTGATGGGATCTAACCATAGGTAAGGATCCGATTCATACATATCGATGGATTCAAATACGGAACCCTCATAATAATCAGAGGTCACAGAAATCGATTGATTTCCGATCACATTGGTCGTATAGCGTTTAAAGGCATACACCGCTGAAGACCCTACAAGGTCTATGATTTTTACGTTACTTTTTTGTATATCATCAAGATGAGCTGAAATGTAAGGTTCAAGTTGTCCCATTTGAAAAAAGACATCCAGTTTACTTAAAGTTACTTTAAAATTCTCTACAGCTTGAGAACGAGTGATGGTTTCACCAGAACTAAGCATCACGATGTTGACTTTTTCTTTTGCGATTCGTTTAACGAGATATTCAACGGGATAAGTAGATACCCCTATTTCGAGCACGCTTAACTTACAGCCCGTAAGGCTGCCAAGTGAGATGATGACCGATAAAAACAAGATTAAAAATGTTTTACGCATAAGGGCTCAATTATAGCATATTATGGCTTTAGGGTAGGATTCCAGAGCACTCTTTCACGACGTTGTTTATTAAGAGCTAAGGTTTTTTGAGCTCTATATTTAAATCGATTTAGTCCTGCTAAACCCAACATTAAAGGAACATGACCAATCAAAGTGAGAAATTCTCGTTTAATAAACCATGAATTAAGATAAAGATTCGTGATCCCAAAACCAAACAAGATCAAATACTGAGTCAATTCTTTGATGAATAGACCTGTGATTCCCATAAAGATCTGTTCAAAAAGAGACTCATTGAGTTGACTCGACCAAAACTTAACGATGTAGATGCTTAATGGATAAGCGATTACATTGCCTACCATTTGATGTTGAAGAAGATCCATTCCTAATCCCAAAGCTGCAGCACTAATGACCGCTATGAGAAGTGGTTTCTTTATGCTGACCATTAAGAACGCTAAAAAACCCAGATTAGGAATAAAGACTAAAAACCGTAGGGAGGTATCGATTGGAAAGATGATTCTTAAAACAAGATCAAACATAAATCCTGATAATACAAAAGCGAGGTCAATCCACATTGAGATTTCCCCGCTTAACGATGGCCACATAGTTGATGTTTGCGAAATCTGCAGCTGGGGTCACATAGACTTTAACCCCACCGGCACTTTGTTGAGCTTCTACTTTAGAGACGGTTCCCACCAATAGTCCACTGGGGTAAGTTTCTCCTAAACCACTCGATATAACCGTCATCCCTTCTGTAATGCTCGCATTGGTTTCAAGTAGACTCAGAATATAAGACCCTGAATTCACATCATAATATTCGAGTAAGGCTTCTGCCGTATCACTGGCAGAGATTCTGATCTTAACCGATACTTTATTAAGTTCTTGTTCAGTGGTTAAAAGTAAGACTTCACAAGAATTGGGGGTAATCGTGCTTACTTTCCCAATCAAACCTTTTGAACTGATGACCGCATCGTTGAGTTCTACCCCATCCAGTGTACCAACATTCAAACCTAAGACATGATTGAAGGAGTCAGAGCTGCGATTGATGACCAAGGCCGCAATCAGATGATGATCCGTCATCGACATCTTTAAGTCATTGAGTATTTTAAGATCTTCGATGTCTCGATAGGCTTCATCTAATCGAGCTTGAAATTGTTCTAAGAGATCGATTTGTTTTCTTAATCGTTCATTTTCTGCTTGTAGGGAATAAAGTGAGCTAAGATCATCCATAAAGTTCCCTATGGATTGTATTGGATGATCAAATAAGGTATAGCGTAAACTTGAAAAGAAACCATAGGCTTGGTTAACCGTTCCTTCAACTTGATTGTTCAATCTAAACATCGCTAAAATCAGGGATAAGGCAAGTAATACCCCCACGATTTTAAGTAAGAAGCGGTTAAACGGATTGAGTCGGTTCATAAGTCACTCCCTATTATAGAGAGAGTAGACCCTTAGTTCAATCTTTTTTCAGTATTTGACGTAAGCTTGTATAACCATAGTGAGAAACAATCAAGTGATCTAGCAGTGGAATCCCCATCGTATCCCCTGCTTCTTCTAAGACTTTGGTCACTAAGCGATCATTTTCACTGGGACTAACATCACCACTGGGATGATTATGAACAGCGATGATTCTGGCTGCGGATACTTTAAGTGCTTCTTTATAGACTTCTCTAGGATGAACGATGGATCGATCTAGTCCACCCATATACAAGATCTTATGACCTATGATGTGATTCTTTGTATTCAAAAAGACCACCATAAATTGTTCTTGTTGAGAAGAACCCAATTCTTTCTTCAACCAATTGACCAAACGAGAAGGTTGATCGATCACATCGACCTCAAGAGAAGCCTGTTGAGCCATTCTACGACTCACTTCACACAGGGCCAATACTTCAGATGCCTTAACCCCTTTGATGCCCTTGATGGACTCTAAAGTGTTCACATCAAGGGCTGATAGATTATTGATTGATCCACATAGACTTAAAAGCTCTTGAGCCAATTGTATGGCTGATTTTCCTGCTATACCACTTCTAAGTAAGATCGCTAATAGTTCCGCATCATTCAAAGAGCGTATGCCTAAACTTCTTAACTTCTCACGAGGTCTTTCACTGCTTTGTATCTCTTTGATTTTCATCATTAAAAAGAGGACTAAGTCCTCATTTTCCCCAAGTCATTTCGATCCCGGGAATACTCACTCTGCCTCGTCCTGAGGTCAGAAGCTTGTAGATGGCAGCAATGCCCGCTACGAT
>CAZXTB010000168.1:0-337 GCA_964643535.1 uncultured Erysipelotrichaceae bacterium
ACCTTCTACAAGACCCTTTTCTCCATAGGATGGGAAGTATTCCCCAATGAGATCCAAAAGTCTTTCTACGCCGATCTGTTGGGTCGCAGAACCACAATAGACAGGACGAATATCACCTGATCTAACCCCAGCTCTAACCCCTTGAATGAGTTCCGTTTCGCTTAGTGGTTCCCCAGAGAAGAATTTATCCAACAATTCATCTGAGGTTTCAGCGACCGCTTCTGAAATCATATTCAAGTATTCTTCAGCTTGGCCTTTTAAGTTGGCAGGTACTTCTTTAGCGTTGGTCTTATCATTAAGATACCAAGCTTTATTCTTTAGGATATTGATGAATCCT
>CAZXTB010000168.1:347-3465 GCA_964643535.1 uncultured Erysipelotrichaceae bacterium
CAAAATGATCTCTCAATTGGGCATAAACTTTATCGAAAGAGGTATTTTCTTCATCGATCTTATTGATGAAGAAAATCGTAGGCAGTTTACGTTTACTAACGGCTTTCCAAGCTCTAATGGTTCCTGTTTGGATCCCATCTTTCGCACTGACCACGATCAAGGCATTATCAGCGACCGCTAAACCAGCTTCTTGTTCCTGAGCGTAATCGAAGTAGCCCGGGGTATCAATGAAGTTGATCTTATGATCTTTCCATTCGATTGGGGCCAAAGCAGTATAGATAGATAAGCCTTTTTTAATTTCCTCTTGATCAAAGTCGATGACTGAGTTTCCGTCGACGGTCTTTCCCATACGATCAGTAACTTTAGTAAAATAAAGCATACTTTCAACGAGTTGGGTCTTTCCTACACCGGAATGACCCAGTAATACAATGTTGCGGATGTCTAATGCGGCATAATCTTTCATAGTGTGTGGTAGCTCCTATTTGAGTAAAGGCTTCAGTTCAGCCAAACTTTCAGTTCTAACGTAATGGACAGCCTTATTGCCGCCTTTATCAACCACTTCTTTATCAGCATGATGATCTAAGAGATATTGAACCATTTCTTGATAGCCACTATATGCAGCTCTCATCAAGGCTGTACAACCATTTTCATCGACAGCATTGACTTCAGCCCCATTGGCCAATAGATTCTTAATGACATCGAATTTGAAGGCGGTACAAGCTTCCATTAAAGGAGTACGACCCATATCATCTTGGGCATTCACATTGGCTTTCGCCTTGATCAACAATTCTACGACATCGCTTTGGCCTAAGAAACTGGCTCTTATTAAAGCGGTCTTGCCTTTGTTATCACTTACATTCACATCTGCTCCGGCTTCCATTAACATCTTGACGATGTCTGAGTGCCCTTTTTTAGCGGCGCCCATCAAAGCGGTCTTCCCATTGTTGTCTTTCGCATTCACATCGGCACCATTGTCGATGAGATAACGAACTACTTTTTCGAAGCCCCGTTTGGAACTTCTCATCAAAGCCGTACGGGCTTCTGCGTTTCTGACGTTGACGTCAGCGCCCTGGTTTACTGCCACAACGACCTTGGAGAGATCTCCTGCCGCTGCCGCTTCCCAGAATACTTGATTTGTTTGATCCATGTGTTTTCCTCCTGTTCAAACAATAAAAAAGATGAACAAGTTAAGTCCATCTTAAAAGGCAATAGAATGCGTTCTCACAACAACAAAGACAGGTAACCCCGTTGTGTTTGGTGTTTCAGCGTGGACCAGAAAAGTTCTGCCCATAGTCTTTACCTCACGTTTCTTTGTTGAATATAACTTCATTGTAGTCTATTGTTGCCAAAATACAAGCCATTAGATTAAAATATTGGCACTAATTGGTTTAGGTTTAGCACTAGCGTACAGTATAAGGAAAAATGTAGGAAGCAAACTCTAAATAATCTGCTGAATCTAAGGTAGTTTCTGAAGATTCATCGTAGAGATGAGCTTTGACTGTGGCATTGCCTTTGGTCATCAAAGCTTGGCTCAACAAGAAATAAGTCGAGACAACTCTACCCTCTTTATCAGGAACTGGATCATCAAAAGTCACATCGACATACTTCCATTCTTCACCATCATAGACCATATTCCACGCATGATTCATCTTATTACTGGAAATGGTTAAGACAGGGATTTCATATTTCTGTACGACCCCCATAAAAGCTTTCGCATACCCACTACATACGGCTTTATGATTGATGAATAGACCATAAGCTTCAAAAGGCGTATGATCGACGATGTTTTTCAAATCGAGATCTAAAACAGCAGTATCGTATTGAGTCGATAAGATCAAGCCATCATGAATGGATTTTAAAAGGGTCTGAGTATAAGATACCACTTCAACCTTTTCAGTCATAAAGGTCTCGATGGCGGAATTGACGACATCGACGTTGTCATTATAAAGTTCGATCTTGACATAATCTAAGGATTTGACCACGGTATCATTTTGAGTATAGGTCTTGGTTCCCATACTGAATTTAAAGGCGCTAAAGATCAATGAATCTAGATAAGCATAGGTCTTTCCAATCAAGAAGTCTCTATCTTGAACATAAAACATCATCGTTCCTTCATCAAAGAGGATCTTCGCAAGCAAAGCCAACTCCATATCCGAATCCACTTGATACACCACTTCTTCTTTAACGTAGTCTGGTTGAGATACCTTTTGAAAAACGCGGTCCTCTCCAAAGTAAGTGGTCTCAGGACTCCAATCGGTTATGACCTCTTCAAAAGGTTTTTCGATTAAACTACAGCCAGTCAAACTTAGACTGACCATAAGGATCAAACTCAATAAAGTGTTTTTGTGTTTCATAAGGATTCCTTTAAGGTCACATGCTACAATAAGTATAACACAGCCCATCTAAGGGATGGGTCTAGGAGTAAACTATGAAATTTAAAGACTATGCCTACAGTAGACCCGATTTTGATCAAGTCAAAGCAGAACTAGAAACTCAACTAGAATCGTTTGTTTCTTCGAAAGACGCAAAGAGCCAACTTGAAGCTTTTAAGCGCATCAATAAGATCCGCTCTCAGATCTCTACGATGAGTACCCTAAGTTCGATTAGACACTCCATCGATACCACAGACACTTTCTATGAAGCTGAAAACGACTATTGGGACAATCAAAACCCCCTCTATTCAGAACTAGAGACTCAACTTTATAAAGCTGTTTTAGCGTCTCCTTTCTTAAAAGAACTTCAGTTTGAGATCCCTAAGACCTTCTTTCAATTGGCTGAGAATGCCCTAAAGTCTTTTGACCCTAAGATCATTTCAGATCTACAAGAAGAGAATAAACTGAGCAGTGCCTATGGGAAATTGATTGCCTCTGCTCAAATCGATTTCGATGGGAAGATCTTGACCTTAGCTCAACTGAGTCCTTATATGATCAATCCTGATCGCACCATTAGACAAAAAGCTTGGGAAGCCAAGAGTGCCTTCTTCACTCAAAATGAAGCTGCCATCGATGAGATCTACGATAAGATGGTCAAACTTAGAGATCAAATCGCACGTAAACTAGGGTTTAATAACTTCATCGAATTGGGCTATATCCGTATGAATCGTTTCGATTATAACGCC
>CAZXTB010000168.1:3475-3830 GCA_964643535.1 uncultured Erysipelotrichaceae bacterium
TCCTGAAGACATTCTCTTAGCGGGTCAAAAGATGTATCATGAGCTTTCCAGTGAAACCGGTGAATTCATCGACTTCATGATTGAAAGAGAGCTGTTGGACTTAGTGGCGAAGAAAGGTAAAGAAAGTGGAGGTTATTGTACCTTCATCAACGATTATCAATCTCCGTTTATCTTCTCTAATTTTAATGGGACCCAAGGCGATGTCGAAGTCTTGACCCATGAGGCAGGACATGCCTTTCAGTCCTATCAATCCAGATGGATCGATGTCCCTGAATGTGCTTGGCCAACTTATGAATCCTGTGAGATCCATTCGATGAGTATGGAATTCATTACCTGGCCTTGGATGAATCTCTTC
>CAZXTB010000169.1:0-3819 GCA_964643535.1 uncultured Erysipelotrichaceae bacterium
CAAGAAAAAATCAATGTCATAGTTCCTATGGGTGCTATAGAAGCACATTCGGCTCACTTACCATTAGCAACTGATAATTACCTTGTTGAGACTTATACGAATATATTAGCTGAAAAGACTGATTCATTGGTACTTCCAATTATCCCGTTTGGACAAACATGGAGTCTTCAGTTCGCACCAGGAAGCATTCATATTGAAGAGGAGACTCTAGTTTCCTTCCTAACGGATGTTCTTCTAAGCCTTGATCGTCAAGGAGTTAAAATGGTTACATTAGTTTCCTCCCATTTTGGCAATATAAACGCTATGAAATTAGTAGCCAGAAAAGTATATGAGAAAATCCCTCTAAAAGTTATCTATTTTACTTATCCAGGAATAGGCAAAGCAAAACTGGGGTTTGAAAGACTAAATGATCATTCTTTGTTTTTGCATGCTGATGAAGTAGAAACATCAATGCTTATGCATGTAAAGCCAGAATCCGTCAATATGAAATATCTTCAGAAAGGTTTATTGAATGTACCAAAAGAAGCAGACTATACTCCTGTTAGATGGACTGAGTTTTCGACATCATATGTTATCGGTGATGCTTCGCTTTCTACACCTGAAAAAGGTAGACTAGCATTAGAAATCATTATAGAAGAAGCTACTAGAATCATTTTAACTGAAAAGGAGAAGTTAAAAAAGGATGGCAAGTAATTTTGAATACCTAGATAAAGTCATATCATTGCTTCAAATCGTAAACGATGCGGAAGAGGATAATATAGTCAATGGAGCTATACTCATGGCAGAAACCATTATGAGAGGAAACTCTATCTTTATTTTTGGAGCTTCACATGCGGGGATCCTTTCAGAAGAGGCTTATTTTAGAGCCGGTGGTTTAGTAGTTTTTAATCCAATTTTTGCAAAAGGGTTGCTACTGGATAATTCTCCAATCACCATCACCAGCGAAATGGAGAGACTAGAAGGATATGGTAAAATTATCATCGATAAGACGCCAATAAAATCTGGAGACTGTATAATTGTACATTCAGTATCGGGACGCAATGCAACCACAATCGAAGTTGCGATGAGTGCGAAGAACAAAGGTGCAAAAGTTATATGTATAACAAACTTAGCATATTCAAAATCGGTTAGTTCACGTTACTCAAAAGGTTTCAAATTATTTGAGGTTTCTGATCTGGTGATAGATAATCATGGTGACATTGGCGATGCTGCAATCGCGATAGAAAAAACTGGTATTCGTATGGGCGCTACCTCAACTGTTATTGGAAGTGCAATCCTAAATACATTGGCGACTGAAACCATTAAGATAATGCATAGTAAAGGTGTTGAGGTTTTACCAGTATTTTATAGTGCAAACTTAGATGGTGGGGAAGAAAAAAATCGAATGGTAGTGGATACATATAAGAAGCAAATCCACTATTCCTTCGATTAAAAAGAGGATACTCATGCAAGTCATAGACAGGATAGCTGAGTTGGGAATTATACCGGTTGTAAAAATTGATGATGTTAAAAACGCTATTCATTTAGTGGAATCATTAAGAAAAGCTCATTTAAACTGTATCGAAGTTACCTTTAGAACAAATGCTGCTGTAGAATCTATCAAAGCTATATCGAAACAGTATCCTGACTTTTTGATTGGGGCAGGTACAGTTTTAACTTGTAAGCAAGTTGATGAAGCAATCTTAGCAGGTGCAAAGTTTATCGTCACGCCTGGTTTTAATCCCGACACTGTTTCTTATTGTATTGGACAAAACATTCCAATTATTCCAGGTTGTTCCAATGCCTTGGATATTGAATCGGCTTTATCTTTTGGTCTAAAAGTAGTTAAATTTTTTCCTGCAGAACAATTGGGTGGATTACCTATGATTAAAGCGTTGGCAGGACCGTATGGGAATGTAGAATTTATCGCAACAGGGGGTATTAATGAGAAGAATTTCCGATCTTATCTTGATTTTCCAAAAGTAATCGCCATTGCTGGAAGTTGGATGGTCTCCTCAGAATTAATTGAAAAAGAGAGTTTTGGGGAAATTGAAAAATTATCAAAAGCTGCTCTATCAGTTATGCTAGGCTTAGAAATCCAAGCCATAGCATTTGATAATTTAACTACTTCTAGTGAGAAAAATGAATTACAGCTTTGGAATGAGGCTACTAATGGATTATTGAATTCCTCAAACGAATCAATCTCAAAAGGAGTAATTACAATTCGAACATTAGACATCAGAAGAGCAATTGCTTATTTTAGAAATAGTGGTATGGAATTTGAGAATGACTCAGTATCTAAGAATGATAATACATTAAAAGAAATCTTCTTTAAGAATAGGCTTGATGGATTTATGATTAGATTAATGCAGAAGTAATAAAGAAGGATCACATTATGTGATCCTTCTTTATAATTATAGTAATTCAAACCCAGCTGTAAAGTGCCTTAAAGATTGTATAGGTCCTTCATAGGTAAGCTTTAGACCCTTATACAGGGCTCTGTTGGCGTATATGTCTGCTAACGCATTGGCGATACAATCCATATGGTTATTGGTGTATACGCGTCTAGAAATGGCGATACGCATGGTTTCTAGCTCAGGCCAATGAGATTCTTTAGTAACTGGATCTGTGGTCCCAAAAGCACACGCTCCTAACTCTACACAACGTATGCCTGAGAGTTCATAAAGGGCTACGACTAAACGTTGGGCAGGGAATTCACTTTGAGGAATATGAGAGAAGAAACGTCTTGCGTCGACGTAGACACCGTGTCCTCCTGTAGGTTCAATGATGGGGATTCCTGCTTCTTTTAGTTTATTTCCCAGGTACTCAACTTGTTTGATGCGATACTCTAGATAATCGAAGTCACAGACTTCTCTTAAGCCTACGGCTAAGGCATCTAAGTCTCTTCCAGCTAAACCACCATAGGTGATAAAGCCTTCGTGGACGATGGCCAATTGATTGGCCATCGTAAAGATGTCTTGTCTACGGGTTAAGAATAATCCTCCGATATTGACAAGGCCATCTTTCTTAGCACTCATGACGGCTGTTTCACAATAAGATAAGGTTTGTCTAATGATACTAGAGATCGAGGCATGTTTAAACTCAGCTTCTCTGGTTTTGATAAAATAAGCATTCTCTGCGATACGAGCAATGTCCATCGTAAAAGGAATGTTGTATTTCTTAGCGAGGGCTGCTGTTTCTCTGATGTTCTTCATCGAGACAGGTTGACCTCCATTATTATTACAAGTTACGGTCATCATAATGAGCCCTATGTTTTCAGGACCATTTTTTAGAATGAATTCTTCACAGGCTTTGATGTCCATATTGCCTTTAAAGTCTTCTGGTGCACTAGAAGCATCTTTACCTGCTTGGATAACCAGATCAGCGACCTTAGCTCCTAAGACTTCCGCATTGCCTCTAAAGGTATCAAAATGCATATTACCGATGGCGATCTGACCAGGTTTACAATAGATCTTCGCAATCAGATAATCAGCAGCTCTACCTTGATGAACAGGTTGAACGAAAGGCATCTCAAAGACCTCATGAACACTTTTCTCTAAACGAAAGAAGCTATCGCAACTTGCGTAAGATTCATCTCCCATCATCAGGGCTGCCCATTGGTTTTTACTCATGGCAGAAGTACCACTGTCGGTTAAACAATCGATATAGACATTTTCAGCTTTGACTTTAAAGACATTGTATCCAGCTTCTTTTAGCCATTCTTGTCTTTCTGTGATCGTTGTTTTCTTAACGTGTTCAATCATCTTAATGCGGAAAGGTTCAGCGGTTTGATATTTCATAATGTGCTCCTAATTGGTTAAGTCTATTATGACAAGAAAG
>CAZXTB010000170.1:0-3818 GCA_964643535.1 uncultured Erysipelotrichaceae bacterium
CGGTTTCTACCATACTGTCATACACGAAAGCACTATCTGCCCCAGAATCTAAATTATAAGATAAGGCCGCAAACACAAAGCTAAACATGGCCAAAGCAATGTCTTTTACAAACAACAACAACACTAGGTAAATGATTCGACTAAGGACTCCTAGGTTTCGACTCAGTTTACGACCAAATCGATCCGCAATGAGCCCTGTAGGTACTTCAAAAATCAAAGAGGTCAAATGAAAAACACTCTCGCATAAGCCAATCTCAACAAGTGTTAATCCCTTATAAGCAAGGTAACTGACCCATAGTGCCTGAGTAAAATTAAGGTTTGAGATGAACTCAAACCCATAGTTTAATGTGACATTGTGTTTAACTGAACTCATTTATAGATCCACCGATAATGTGCGGTAATCGTCGCATGATAAGTCGCATACATCATAATGTCTTCTTCTCTATCCTTTTGACCTGTGTTATGAATCAGATAAGGAACCCCTAAGAAGTTACGTTGATCAGAGATGATTCCAATATGATGATAATCAGGATAGAAAATGACGATATCTCCAGCTTGCCATTGATCGATGTCATAAATATCTAAGGTTAATTTTACCAAGTGTCTATCAAAGAAAATCTTAAGATTTCTTGTTCTTCTAAAGTCGATGTTAGGATCAGCTTTCTTTATTCTTGGATAGGCTTCTGGATGAGCCTTGATGTCGGCATCAATCAAATCCTTAAGATTATAACCAGCTGCCATTAAAGCACGCCATATGGTATCAGCACATACCCCTATGTCATCAGGTGGATAACCACCTCCCCAGTAACGATCATCATAGGTTGGCATATTAAGGGCATCTTGTCGAGCTCCCAACATAATATCGGTAAAATCATCGATTCCATCATTGTCTTTATCGGCGATGACAGCTTTATCTAAAATAGAGTTTGAGTCGATGCTTTGGTGTTGAGATGATGATTGAGGATTATTACCACTGTTGAGGGTAATGATCAAAGCAAGCCCTAAAACTAGGGCTAAGGTAAGGTGAGTTAGTTTAAAGAATGTCTTCGACTTTTTCATGGACATATTATATCATACGCAAATCAACCACTCTTTATTCTCAAGATAAATCTGTTATAATAAATCCATAAGAAAGGAAATATCATGAAAAAATACGCCTGTAATGCCTGTGACTATATCTATGATCCTGCCTTGGGAGATCCGGATTCTGGGATCGCACCTGGCACTGCCTTTGAAGATATTCCCGAAGATTGGTACTGCCCTTTGTGCGGTGTCGATAAGAGCAATTTCTCACCATTAGATTAACATTAAAACAGCGTCCACTTGGACGCTGTTTTTTTAATAGAACTAATTTGATTAATAAGTAATCGAGCCGACTTTGTCGAAGGTATTACGGTCAATGATCGTAATTCCAACAGTGCTCATCATATACAATTTGCTTCCAACCCATACACTTCTTGTGATCCAGGTATTCTGATCATAACTGCTTGAAACGGAAATCGTCTTAACCACTTTAACATCTGTTTCTGTGATCTTGAGCACTTTAATACCCGATTCATATGTATAGTTACATACTGTTTCGCCTTTTTCACTGGTCTGGCAAACATTGGCATCCCAATGATAATCAGCGTAAGGAATATAAACCAAACCATTGACTTCATCAAATACGATGGCTTTATGGTTATACTGAGCTTCACTGTATCCAGAAGGTCCTAAGATATTCAATGAGGTAATTTCTAAAGGATTCGTTGGATCAGATACATTGAACAAACTGATCTTAACGCCGAAACGTTCGATGGTGTTCCAAGTCTGACCATTTTCAGTGACCGGTTTAACGGTCAAATCTTCGGCGATGCCCCAAAGGACATTGTCTGAGACTGGATGTAGATAGGTCGAGAAACCAGGCACTTTTAGTTCACCTTTGACAGAGATGTTGGCTGGATCTGCCAAATCAATGACAAACAATGGATCAATATTTTCAAAGGTTACGACGTAGCCTTTGTCTTTGATGAATCGTACTGAACGGATGGTTTCTTTTTCAGCTAAGTTTTCAATACTGTCTAATTTATTAAGGGCCATATCTAAGGTTACGATACGGTTTGTTGCTACGGTATCCCAATTGGTCAATGCAACTCTTAAGGTTCCATTATAGATGTCTAAAGAGAATTGATTCAATAGGTATCCTTTTACACTGCCTTCAGCTTTAAGATCTAAGGTAGCAACATCGAAGCGAAGAAGATCTGTATAAGAGGAGCCAATCTGTGTTTTTTCATTGTATTCATAACGAGATTGGGCAATGATCAAATTGGATTCATTCATATATACGGTTTGGATCCAACCTAAGTAAGAAGACAAGGTCGGTTCTTTGGTTAAACCAAGATCGATCTTAAGGATATTGACAAATGAGTTACCTTGACTATTAGGCAAGACATACGCATTTCCATCTTCTACAGAGTTTATAACGCTTCCATCTTGGCAATCAGTAACTGTAGGTTCTACAACGACAGGATTGTCCTTTTCATCGTAGATTAAGGTTTCCCATTGGTTGGCGATGACGATCAATTCGCCATTGCTTAAACGAGATGAGAAGTAACCACCTTTAAGGTCATAAGAAGCAGTCATATCCAAAGTATCCAAATCATAAACTTCGATGAAGGTATCTTGGCCGCCCCAATAACCCCACCACATACTCTTAGACATCATATCACCACGGATTCCAATGCCTCCACCATAGGTAGAGATGGTTCCCATAATGATGAGCTGAGTCTCAGTTAGATAGAGTTCAGAAGCCCAACGATACTCTTTGGCGTCAGTCCCAGGTTCATAATTGAAGGTCTTTACGACTTCATTGGTTGCGACACTGATCACATAAACTTTATTGTTAAGAATATTGACGATGAATTCACCGTTGGTCTTAACAGTATCGCCTTCATCGATTCCATTGACTTGCGTGTTCGTGTTGGAATTATTTCCAGCTAACGCTTCCGCAAAGTCGCCGCTCTTCATGTTGTCATACCACCCACGATTAGGGGCATTCTCAAGCAAAAGAGACTTTAATAAAGTTTTGTCTGTAATCTTGGTCAAATTTTCGTTTAGATCGGGGTATGTGAATTTCACACCACAACCAGAGAGGATAAACATTAAACTTAGAAGCAAAGCGAGTGTTTTTTTCATTACAACGCCTCCTGTTACCATCTTTATAGCATACCGTATGTTAAGTTAAGATTAACTTACTTAAGACTATCTAAAATATCTTTCGCTAAAGCATCTAATTCAGACTCATTATGGTCTTTATAAGAGGACTTGATATTGAAAGGTTCTCCTACGATACTGGTGTTCTTTAGCTTCTCTAAATAAGACATTACCGTTTCTTGGGTCTTACCTCCCCAACTGGAGTTAAAGATCAAAGAAAATTTACGATTTTGAACATTTAGGGCTGCCATTTCATGAAGTAAGGAATGGATCTTATAGAATACATCCGCGTTATAAGTTGGAGTCGCCAACACAATGTTTGAGTATTTCCAAACTTCAGCGATCACATAGGATAAGTCATATTGGGATATATCCATGATTCTCATGTTCTTTACACCCAAACGAGCCAATTTATTCGCCAAAGTATCCACAGCAACTTCAGTGTTGTTATACATCGAAGCATAGATGAACAACACACTCTTGACTTCAGCTCTATAAGTGCTCCATTGTTCATATTTGTTTAGTATGAGTCCCAAATCATCCCCGCGATATAAAGGACCGTGAAGTGGAATAAAGCAGGATTTATAAGCATGGTTATATTTTGGGAGTCAAGTACCATGACACCA
>CAZXTB010000171.1:0-3796 GCA_964643535.1 uncultured Erysipelotrichaceae bacterium
CAGAAATCATGGCTGTCTTATGTTTATCCAAAGATCTCGAAGATTTGAAATTACGTATTGGTCGTATTATCGTTGCCTTTACGAAAGATGGACAACCTGTCACCATCGATCAACTGCGTGTCACAGGATCTGTTGTCGCCCTTTTAAAAGAAGCCATTAAGCCTAATCTCGTTCAAACCTTAGAAAAAAATCCTATGTTTGTCCACGGAGGACCTTTCGCCAACATCGCCCATGGGAGTAACTCCATCATTGCGACCCGTATGGCTTTGAAGTTAGCGGACTTCGTCGTCACAGAAGCAGGTTTTGGGAGTGATTTAGGAGCTCAAAAATTCATGGATATCACTTCTGTTAATGGGCAATTTAAGCCATCAGCGGTCGTCTTGGTCGCAACCGTAAGAGCGCTTAAACTTCACGGAAATGAACTCTATGAGAATCTTAAGACTGAAAATCTAGACGCTTTACACAAAGGTCTACCTAATCTAAAGAAACATACCGAAATATTATCCACCTATGGGGTCCCCTTTGTGGTGGCCTTAAATCGTTTCTCCTCTGACACCAAAGCCGAAATCGAAGCGGTTTCTCGTTGGTGTGATGAAAACAAAGTGCCTTTTGCCTTAAACGAATCTTGGGAATATGGTTCTGCTGGTGCTGAAGCTTTGGCTCATAAGGTCTTAGATCTAATGAATCAACCCAATGGCTATCACAGTATCCTTAACTTAAAAGACCCTGTATCGACCAAGATCGAAACCATCGCTAAAACCATTTATGGGGCAGCTTCTGTTGAATACAGTGATCTCGCAATAAGCCAACTAGAAGACATTAAACGCTTGAATCTAGAGTTCTTAAATGTCTGTATCGCTAAGACCCAATCGTCCATCAGTGATGACCCTAAGCGTTTAGGAGACCCACGTGGATTCACTCTAAAGATCAGAGAGATTCGTTTATCTGTAGGAGCAGGTTTTGCGGTGGCCATTGCGGGACCCATCATGACCATGCCTGGTCTTTCTAAAGATCCTGCAGCCTATCATATCGACGTCGATAAACAAGGAAAAATAAGCGGCCTTTTCTAAGCCACTAAGATCCCATGTCTTCCATCGCCTATATCACCGACAAAAAAATGATTGAATTTCACCGTTTGAACGGTAACGACACCATCAACTTTTGGAGACCGTCCAGTTCAAAGCGCTTTACTGACTTTCATCAAGGTGATTTATTGTTTTTCTTAGCGAAAGGGACTGAAAGAGGCCCACAAAAAGAGAAAGGATTAATTGGCTATGGTCGATATACCCAAGCCATTAAGCTTTCGTTTAAACAGATGTGGAATACCTATGGCCTATTAAACGGATATCCTTCTGAAGGAGCCCTAAAAGAAGCCATCTTAAAGGTCTCTAAGGAAAAAACCTTAGCTCATCAATTCAGCTGCCTTAAACTCAGCAACATCGTATTCTTTCAAAGCCCAGTCTATCTAAGTGAACTTGGGGTTCACATCTCATCCAACTTAGAAAGCTATATCTATCTCGATAAGGAAGACCTCCAAACCACTGCGAAGATCCTTTTAAAAGCTCAAAGCGTAGGGATTGATTCATGGACCTCGGTGGTTTCTCAAAATGCGCCTTCTGATTTGGTCTTTGAGGAAGACTTGATTCGTCATATCTTGACCCTTAAAATGAATGGTTTACCTGAACACAACAAGGCTGAAGATCAACGAAAAGCACTTAAGATCTTAACCCTTCATCAAAAAAAACATCCAGAACTGCATTGGTTGGATGATCGTCAGCAAGAACTCTTTGGGTTTGAAGGAAACACCTTGATGATCACCAGTGTGCTCATCTCAAACAAGACGGATCTTCAAAGTAAATTATTGCTTATTCTAGGTAAGGCTCAATATATCGATAAACAAGCTCAAGACATTCCCCACTTCAAAGGAAAAGTGCTTAACTTTAAGATCTTAAGTGATCAAGAACTTAGTCGTGATTGGGAAGATACCTTAAGTTCCTACCATATTGAAGTGCTTAAGTCTAATCTTGGGGTGCCGTTGATAGACAACGCTTAATCTTAGAATCACAGTCTTTCACATAAGATAATCCAAAAAAGGCCAAGATGTCTCTAAATTCATTAAGGCCTTTTTTTAAATTCCGATAGACTTCATATTCGACTTCATAATCCGTGATCCCATTATAGGTATTCTTATCGATACACAATAAACCGTAGTTTAACTTAAAGGTCGTACGAATGGTTTCTAAAGTGCCTTGATGGATCAAAGGACTAATAATACCCATTCTAGCCATAAAGAAAGCCACATCTGAACGAGTAAATGCGGTCTCTGGATCAACGTGTTCAAAGGTAACCTCGTCTTTGCCTTTCTTACGGGGAATCTTAAAAGTCAATTCAACTTCATCGAGATAGGTTCTGATTCGACAAGAGATACTTCTCTTTTTAAGTTGATGATCGCGATTGTCAAAGTAAAAATTGGTTTGACTTAAAGTCTCGCCAGGGAAATTAGCGACTAAGCCATTGTATTGAGCTTCACTGATCAAGAGTTTATATTCAATTTCGACGTTTTGCTTCATATGACATTCCTTATACACCTATGATACAATAAGTAAGAACCTAAAAGGAAGCCAATATGCGACAATTTACTTTGATCAATAAAGAAGATGAGACAACATTAAACGTTGTATCACAGCTCAAAAAAGCCCTTTTAGACATCGGCTGGACAGAGAATACCAAGACCCCAGATGTGGTTATTTCGGTAGGGGGAGATGGAACCTTTCTTAGGGCCATCCATACCTATCAAGATCACCTTAAAGACTGTTTCTTCGTAGGGGTCCATACAGGAACCCTAGGCTTCTTAACCAATTATGCCTGTGATGAATGGGAGATCTTAATCCAAGATCTTCAGAAGGCATCTTATTCGATCACAGAATTACCTCTACTAGAAGTTTGTGTGGAAACACAGGGTCAATGTCAGACTGTATTCGCCATCAACGAAATACGCATCGAAAACGTCATCAGGACCCAATTACTCGATGTCTCCATCGACGGAAGACATTTAGAGACCTTTAGAGGAAACGGTTTATGTGTCTCGACTCAAGTAGGATCAACCGCCTATAATCGATCTTTAGGAGGCGCTATTCTTCATCAAGGACTAAACGGCATGCAACTTACAGAAATCACTGGGATCCATCATCATGCCTATCGTTCATTGGGATCCTCATTGATCCTTAGCTCACAAAGTGTTATTACTTTAGAAAGCGATAACTTCAATGAAGCCATCCTGTGCTATGACTATCTCTCTTTACTCTTAAATAAAAAAACACGGCTAACCGTGGAAACCTCAGACATCAAAGCGAAGCTTATGATACGCGAAGAAAAGCACTATATCGAACGCTTAAAAAGCCTATTTTAATAGGTTCTTTTTCTTTTAATCGTAGAACTCATGGCGAAGAGCACCGCAAGTGCAGGAACATACGATAGTAAGGATGAACCACCAGCGGATACAAAAGGCAAGGTGATCCCTGTGATGGGCATCAAACCAATGATCATTCCCATGTTTTGGAATTGTTGAAACAAAAGCATCCCAATAACCCCAGCGATCAAATACTTCTCACGACGTTTCTTATACGTCATCGCAATCGAGATGATTTTTAGATCCAATAAAAGTTGAACTAGAAGTAAGAAACTCGCCCCAATAAATCCATAATCTTGAGCGAATACCGCAAAGATGAAGTCATTTTGAGGTTCAATCATATTGATGACGATGGATTGTAGACCATGGCCAAATAGACCAGAAGAT
>CAZXTB010000172.1:0-3786 GCA_964643535.1 uncultured Erysipelotrichaceae bacterium
TGTTGGATTCAGAGATCCCAATCCCTGTATCTGTGACAATAACCTCTATACGACTTAAGTGAGCTCTACACGATACAGTAACTTGACCTTTTTCGGTAAACTTGACCGCATTCCCTATGATGTTTTGTAGAATATGTTGAATCTTTTTTAAATCGCTATGGATTCTTAAATCCTTATCTTCAGTAGCACAGGTAAGTAGAATATTTTTAATCTCGGCTTGTGGTTTGATCAAAGTAACCATTTCTTTAACCATGTTGGACATATTGAAACTACTAAGATCGATTTCTTCTTTGCCAGCTTCTATACGAGAAATATCAAGAATATCATTGATCAAAGCTAATAAGTTCTTCCCATTTCTTTCAATGATCTCAAGATACTCAACTTCTTCTGGGCTGACTTTATTCTCAAGACGACGATTCAGTATTCCGGATAAAGCGATGACAGAGTTGAGTGGGGTTCTTAATTCATGGCTCATATTAGAAAGGAAACTGGTTTTTAGTTTACTGACTTCATCCAGTTGATTCTTTTGTATTTCTAGTTCGGTATTTTGTTGAATGAGTTCTAAGGTTTGAGCAGAGAGCTCCTTCTTGTTTTCCTGTAGATCGTAATTCGCATTCTCTAAAATTGCTTTGATACGTTTGACTTCTTGTGTAGCGAGCACCCCTTCGATACGAGTTCCAATGGTGTTGAGAATACTCTCAATGTATTGAAGCGCTAATTCATCGAATTCATGCAGGGTCGCTAGTGAAATAACGGCCACCAATTCTTGTTTCGCAATGACGGGGATGGTCATGATTTCATGAGGGACAATATTTCCTAGACCCGTTTTATAGATAAAGTGCGTTTGATCGGAGATTTGTCTTACAACGTTGATCGTTCTACTCGCAAAAGCCTGACCTAATTCTCCTTCAAAATCCTCAGAACTAAAGGAGAGTTTGAGATCTTGAGTACCACCAATCGACATTAGATAATCAAACTTCTTATTGTTTGAGTTATAAACATAAACGGCTGCGATTTGAGCGTTGGTGTCCATCATCAATTGGGACAATGTTTTCTTAAAGAATTGATCTGGTTCTTCTTCACTCAACATGGTTTTTGAGAGTTGATTTATACGTTCTGAAAGGATCGTCGCCAATTGAACCTTGTCTGCCATTTTATTAATAGACTCGGTTATTATTCCAAACTCGTTATGTTTTTGATAATCGATTCTAGAACTCATTTCACCGTTGTGAAATCTTTCTACCGCATCATTTATGGTTTTAATGGGCTTGTTGATGTTTCTCGTCAAGTAGTAAGCGATCAAAGCAAGCATTATGAAAACTGTAAATAAAATAATTAAGAGTTGAGTGTTTAAATTATTTTTTGTTTTAATAGAATCTTGGTAGAGGGATTCTGATTTTGCGAGGGCAAAATCATCAACTGTTTTTAAAGAAGTATTAAGGGTATCGAGTTTGAGCTTGGTTTTCCCATCAATCAATACATTTTTAATATAGGCATCGTTTTCACCACTTAGAATAAGCCGTGTATCTTCATCATACAGATTCTTCCAAAGCGCATAATTCTGTCTTATAAGGATGATGTCTGATTGAGATCCTAGATACAATGATTCTAATATATCCAGATTCTCTAGAACATAAAGATCATCAAGTCTCATATAGTCCAACAATTGTTGATTGATAGAAACATCTAGCACATCATTAAGATTACGTTGCTGAAGTTGCATATCGCCTACAGTAATCTCTATTCTGGCTAAGGCTCTTCTAACTTGTAGAGGATGAAGATAAATCGTTTCAACATTGCCTTGAATCTGATTTGAATCAACAATCGACACAAGCCCAATGGTGCCAATAAAAATAAATATAACGATAAACGTAAGCAGGAGTTGATGTCCTATTTTGGTATCTTTGAGTCTCATTCTTTTTTTCTCGCTTTCATTTGAAACACGGCTGTATTGAATCCTAAATGTTTAAGTTGATCATGTTGCGTAACCAATAATCTTTCCGCTTCTCCTAATATTAAGAAACCATTGACCGCAAGGGCCTTTATCAATTTATTGATGATTATTTTCTGTTGTTTGGGTTGATAGTAAATCAAGACATTACAGCAAAAGATCACATCAAATCCTCCATAGATACAATCTATTGGATGTAGTAATTTTTCATCACCTAAATCCAGTTGAGAAAAGGAGACATGATTCTTTATAGAATCCTTTAGAAGGTAGGATTTATTCTCAATCGTAAAATAGCGTTCTATTACTTTCAACTTGGCTTTTTCTACAGAGTTGAAATCATAGATGCCTTTTTTAGCTTGGATTAATGCCTGTTCAGAAATATCCGTCCCAAAGATCCTGTAAGGAATATGCTTCCCTAGTTTTAATTGCAGCTCTTCTAGGAGTATGGAAATAGAATAAGGTTCTTGACCTAAGGCACAACCCGCAGACCATACTCTGATCTCTCGCTTTCTATCATGATCAATCATCAAATGGGGCAGTAGGGTATGTTCCAACAATGAAAAAGTCAACTCATCTCTAAAGAATTGGCTAGTGGTATTGTTGAGTTGATGACTCAAAGCAAATATTTCTTCATCATTATTTTCTAAGAGCTTAATGTAGTCAGCCAATGATTCCACTTTACATTTCTCTTGTCTTTCGTTGATGGTGTTTTTAAAAAACTCCACATTTAAAGTACTAACATCTCTGTTGGTCCTTTGACGCATGATATCTGAGATTCTAATAAGATCTTGATTCATGGGTTTCCTGTGAATTTCATTAAGCCTATTCACTGATTATTCTTATTATGTATAAATGTATTTCAACATATATATTATATGTTATCTTTGTGAGTTTTACTGATATTTGTATAATATTTCTAAACGGACTCAAATCTAATTAAACAATGTTCAAAACACCTTGCTTCAATAGTGAGTTTAGAATTTATGTAATGCAATGACTTTAGAAGAATACTTAGTGTTATATATTAAGTGCACTTTTAAAACTGGCTTTTATTCGAAATGCGTTTATAATCAAGTTGTAGTTTATAGACTTTTGTATTAGAAATTGAGGAAGATTAAGATGGCTATAAAAGGACGTGGTTTAAGTATCAATGAGAACTTTCCGGCGCTAAGACACCGTAATTTTAGATTGTTTTGGATTGGACAATGTTTTTCTCTCATAGGGACATGGATGCAAAATATTGGACAGAGTTGGTTGGTCTTAGAATTGACACATTCTGCATTAAAGCTAAGCATCATTACGATGATGCAGTTTCTACCTATGTTGCTGTTCTCTTTAGCGTTTGGGACCTTGATCGATAAGTTTCCTAAGAAGAATGTGTTGATTTTTACTCAAACAGCGATGATGGTGCTTGCTTTGATCTTAGCGACTTTAACTTACTTCAAGGTCATCGAGTATTGGCATATTGTGATCTTGGCTTTAGCACTTGGTATCGTCAATACCTTAGATATGCCGACAAGACAAGCCTATATGTCAGAAATCGTTGAACGAAAAGACATCATGAATGCGATCGCTTTGAATTCAAGTATCTTTAATCTAGCCCGAATCATAGGTCCTGCAATCGCAGGATTAATGATAGGACTATGGGGCATCGCCATATGTTTCTATCTCAATGCGTTAAGTTTCTTAGCGGTCATTGGGGGTTTATTTATGATCGATGCGGTAGGTAAACCTGTTGTTAAAATGAGCACAAACTTCTTTAAGAGCGTCTCTGAAGAAGCCCTTAATGGATTAAAATATGTCAATTCTAAAGCTGAACTTAAACGACCTTTGAT
>CAZXTB010000173.1:0-392 GCA_964643535.1 uncultured Erysipelotrichaceae bacterium
AGGTGGATCTTATGGATTCCCTGGCGGTATGATTCCGTTTAATGGATGGAACCTTCTTGCCATCGCCACAGCTTCTGTCTTAGGCATCGTCTTAAATCTCATGCTGTCCTTTAAAAAAGCAGAGTCTACTGTAGAATAAACATAAACCTCCTTCGGGAGGATTTTTCTTGGGTCATTTTAAAAAGCTCAAGAGAATTATAGGTTATAATAATCTCAAACACTAAATGAGGTCCATTATGAGTCAAAAAGAAGTCTTGCTTAGAAGTCAAGTCCCTGTTGAATTAACTTGGGATACCACCACCATCTTTGAAGATGATAAGTCCTGGGAAGAATCCTTTAAAGCCGCAGAAGATGCCCTACAAGAAGCAGCTTCGTTTAAAGGTAAACTGAGT
>CAZXTB010000173.1:402-3644 GCA_964643535.1 uncultured Erysipelotrichaceae bacterium
AGTATAGAAATCATGTGGTTCAACTGGTTGAACACCTCTACTCTTACGCTCATCTTCAAAGTGATGTAGATACGGCCAATACGCTCTATCAGGGCTTTCAAAGCCGTGCACGCTCACTTTATGCGAGATTAGCCTCAGAGTTAAGCTACTATGATACAGAGCTGTTAGAGGCTGATGAAGCCCTTCTAAGAAGATATCTAGAAGAAGACAATCTTAAACTGTATAAACATGAGTTTGAGATCTTGTTTAAACGTAGAGCTCATATCTTAAGCGATAAAGAAGAGAATCTATTGGCCCAAGCATCTGAAGTCTTAGGTTCATCAGGACAGATCTTTTCAATCTTAAACAATGCGGATCTAAAGTTACCTATGATTGAAGGAGAAGGCAAAGAAATGGTTCAGCTTTCTCAAGGAAGATACGGTCTCTTCTTAGAATCCAAAGATAGAGTCGTCAGAGAAAACGCCTTTAGAGCGATGTATGCGACCTATGGGGCCTTTAAGAACACCTTCGCATCAACCTTAGCCACCAATGTCAAAGCCCATAACTTCAACGCTAAAGTAAGACATTTCTCCAGTGCCAGAGAAGCTGCTTTATTCTCCAATCATATTCCTGAATCTGTGTATGATGCCTTGGTCAGTGCCATACATGAAGGAACCCCTTTACTTCATAAATATGTCGCTTTAAGAAAAAAAATCTTAAAGCTTCAAGATCTTAGAATGTATGATCTTTATGTGCCTATGGTTGAAGATGTCGATTTAAGTTTTACTTATGAGCAAGCCAAAGAGATCATTATAAATGCTTTATCTGTCTTAGGTGAAGATTATGTCTCCCATTTAAAAGAAGCCTTTGAGAATCGTTGGATCGATGTCTTAGAGAACACAGGTAAAAGATCTGGGGCCTATTCCTCAGGTAGTTACAACACCAATCCTTTCATCTTGATGAATTGGCAAGACAATCTCGACAATGTCTATACCTTAGCCCATGAATTGGGCCACTCCATGCATTCCCTCTATACAAGAAAGAATCAACCCTTCATCTATGGGGACTATTCGATCTTCGTCGCAGAGGTCGCTTCCACCACCAATGAGAACCTCTTAACAGCCTATCTCTTAAAGACCTATAAAGATCCTAAGGTTCAAGCCACCATCATCAATCATTATCTCGATGGGGTCAAAGGCACCGTCTATAGACAGACCCAATTTGCGGAATTCGAACACTTTATCCATACGGCAGATGCCTCTGGGATCGCTTTGACTTCAGATGCGTTAAGTCAAAAATACGATGAGATCAATCGTTTATACTATGGGCCAGAAATGACCTACGACGAAGAGATCGCCACAGAATGGGCTAGAATCCCTCACTTCTACTACAATTACTACGTTTATCAATACGCCACAGGCTTTAGTGCCGCCAGTGCTTTGGCTTATAAGATCATGAATGATGGTCAAGCTGCGGTCAATAATTATCTGAGTTTCCTAAAAGCAGGATCCAGTGTTACCCCAATCGAAGCCCTTAAGATCGCAGGTGTCGATATGTCTAGTAATCAGGCCACCTTAGATGCCTTGAAGTTGTTTAAACAAAGACTGGAAGAATTCGAAGCCCTCATCCAATAAAAAAGCGAAATCCTTCGCTTTTTTATTGTTTATACAAGTTCTCCAAACAAATCGTATTCATCATGTCGCGTCATTTTAACTTTGACGAAACTTCCAATCTTTATGGGTACCTTTGACACAAACAAGACTTCCCCATCGACTTGATCAGGGGCACTATGAATCGACCGTCCGTGGTAGATGTCAGAATTCTTTTCTTTAAAATCAACCAAAACATCAAACGTAATCCCAATCAACGATTCTTGTTTCTCTTGGGAGATCTTGGCTTGTAGATCCATGACTTGAAGTAATCTTTCTTGTTTATCTGTCTCAGATAAGCTTTCAGGAAGATCATAGGCAGGGGTATCTTCTTCAAGGGAATACGCGAAAGCGCCTAAGCGATCAAAACGAATCTCCTTCATAAAGTTAAGTAAGGATTGAAACTCGGTTTGGGTCTCTCCTGGAAAACCCACAATGACAGTGGTCCTTAAGATGGCCGTAGGATAGACTTCTCTGATGTCTAAGATGACTTGTCTAATGTCTTGGATTGTTCCTTTACGATTCATCGCTTCTAACAGCGCATTATCCGCATGTTGAATGGGAATATCGAAATAAGGGATGACTTTATCACAGGCCTTCATTTGAGCCAATAAGCTCTTATTGACCGCATTGGGATACATATATAAGATTCTGATCCATTTTAATCCAGGTAAATCATTGAGGGCTTTAAGTAAGCTTCCCAGTTGATTGGATCCTTGATCTTCCATATAACGGGTCGTATCTTGAGCGATAAGGACCAATTCTTTGACCCCTTGAAGAATGAGCTTTTGAGCTTCAATGATCAAGTCCTCTTGGGGATAGGATTTCATATTGCCTCGTATAAGAGGAATCGCACAATAGGTACATCGATTAGAACAGCCTTCTGAGATCTTAAGATAAGCTGTATGTGATTTTTTAGAAATCAACCGTTCCATCTTCCCATAGGTCCCAATGATTTTGGTTTCTAAGACATCAGAAAGGATCTCGTCTAGTTTCCCATATTCTGAAACACCAATGAAGCGATCGACTTCAGGCATCTCTAAAATGAGATCTTGTTTATAGCGTTGAGAAAGACAACCGATGACGATCAGTTTCTTTAAGTTCTTTTGTTTATACTCCGCCATCTCTAGGATGGTGTTGATGCTTTCTTCTTTGGCTGGGTTGATAAAACCACAGGTATTGACAAAAATAGCTTGGGCATCGCCTAAAGTCGTGGTCATTGTATGACCATTGTTTTTTAGTAAGCCCATGACTCTTTCAGAATCGACTTGATTCTTACTACAGCACAGTGAAATGAATCCTATTTTCATCAGTATTTCGGATTCTTAACATTCTTGTAGGAATATTTATAATTCTTTTTCGCTCTACCAAAAATCAACCAAGGGAGATACTCAACGATCCACACCACAAAAACCAAAACGATGGTAAAGAAGACATAACCAGGATTCCCAAACATTTCTTCAAAGATCACCAAAGGACTACCTGGTGATGGATAATTCATAAAGAAGAAGTTGGTATCGAAAGCTTTGTTGAAGAAAAACAAAGCAACACAAATCACAAAATGAATCATGAATACTTTAGGAAGGTTCTTGACATTGGGTTTAAGTTCGCCTG
>CAZXTB010000174.1:0-1634 GCA_964643535.1 uncultured Erysipelotrichaceae bacterium
GGACATCTACGCCCCAAGCATTGATCTCCCCAATGCGATCTTGGATATAAAGCGCTGAGGTGGTCAAAGGATATTCTTTCCATTCTTCCCCAAAGCATAGGATAACATCGATCTCTTTAGGATCGATCTTCGCATCTTTTATGGCTTCTATGGAAGCTAAAGCTTCCATTTCTTGGGTTCCATCGAGAGGACCAGGAATGGTCTTCTTAACGATCCCCAGTTTTTCTGTAATGGCGGTCTCTGACCAAACCCCATTGGTGGCCGCTGCGATTTCTGCAGCGCTCATCGTGGTGTTTGGGATGTAGACCCCCAATCCTAATATTCCAATATTTTCCTTCATACTAATTCAAATGCGCTTTCAATGTCTTAACGAAGAGGTCAAAATCATCGGTAACACATGAATGACCTACACCTTCAAAGGTGATAAGTTCAGCACGGTCTCCAAAAGCTGCTTTCATTTCTAATGCGAAGGCAAAAGGTACAACATAATCATTCTGTCCATGCATGATGACCACTGGACATTTGATCAAATCGATTCGTCCACTGCCTTCGGCGACCAAGCTCTTCTCGTGCGTCATATTGAAGTGAACCAAGCTATAGTCCACATCGACTAAGTTACGTTGTTTGATCATCGCATCTAAATAAAGTTCATAATCAGCTTCATTAGGTTGGACTTTATTATAGATGACCGCATTCCAAATGGCTTTTAAGGTTGCCTTGTCTTTATTGGCATACGCCATAAGAATAGGAACGACCTGAACGAGATCGACTTTGATTTCTTCTTTGGTGGTAATGGGTTGAGTTAAGATGGCCTGATAATCAGGACCCTTCTTAAACATTGGATACCCCTTAATCCCTACAGAGTCCAAGAGTAATACTTTTTTGATTTGATCAGGCATATCCGCAGCCATTTCTAAAACGATACCACCGCCTGTTGACCAACCAACGACACTGAACTTATCCAGTTTCATCAGCTTAGCCCAAGCTTCGATATCCAAAGCGAAATCTCTTAAACTATTGAGTTCCTTATTGTAGGAACTATCCCCAAATCCACGAAGATCTACCGCATAAACGATAAAATCTTTTTCTAGTTTTTCCATGGTGGTTTGGAAATGAACGGATGAACTCATGTTGCCATGAACGAGAACAACCACGTCTTTACCGTTTCCGGCTTGACGGTAGGCGATGGTTTCGCCAGAAGGGATCTGAACTTTTTTAAGTTCGTATTGTTTCATAGTCTCATGCCTCCGTTGGCCTCAAGTACATGGCCAGTCACATAAGATGCTTCTTCTGATGCGAGGAACAAAGCAACATTCGCGATTTCTTCAGGTTGACCTAAACGACCGATCATGGTCATCGCTGCAAACTTATCAAGAAGATCTTGAGGGACTGTTTTTAAGATGTCTGTCATGACATACCCAGGTGCGATCGCATTGACACGGACATTACCGCCCTTCGCTGCGAATTCACGAGCCCAAGTCTTGGTTAATCCAATAACGCCTGCTTTAGAAGCAGCATAATTGGCTTGACCATAGTTTCCATAAACCCCAACGATCGATGAGATGTTGATGATGGATCCACTCTTTTGATCTTGCATATAAGGTCCAACATAACGTGTTAAGTTAAAGACTCCT
>CAZXTB010000174.1:1644-2826 GCA_964643535.1 uncultured Erysipelotrichaceae bacterium
ATTATTGACTAGAATATCGATTCTTCCATATTTGGTTACCACTTCATCAAAGAAGACTTTACAATCCGCTGCATCAGCAACATTAAGCTTAGCTCCTTCAACATTTGGATTACTGTAAACGAGATCTCCCATATCCGCAGCGATGACTTTACAGCCTTCTGAAGCGAAGCGTTCTGCCATAGCCTGTCCTAAACCTTTAGCCCCGCCTGTAACGATGGCTACTTTACCTTCTAGTCTCATGTGTTGTTCCTCTTTCTATTTCAGTTTCTTAAAGATAACAGCGGTACCCATACCGCCTCCAATACATAGGGAAGCCAAACCATAAGTAAGGTCTCTCTTCAACATCTCATGAACCAAGGTCACGATGATGCGGTTTCCACTGGCGCCTACTGGATGGCCTAAAGCGATGGCTCCTCCATTAGGATTGGTTTTATTTAGAATGCTTTCTTCAGTTACATGATGTTCTTCAGCCAATTCATGAACGACGCCTAAGGCTTGAGCCGCAAAGGCTTCGTTGAGTTCGAAGAGATCGATCTGATCGATCTTTAGACCTGCATGTTTAAGCGCTTGTCGGATTGCTGGGGTTGGACCTAAACCCATAAGCGATGGCTCAACACCGCCTTGTCCAATCCCCACCAATTCAACCAGAGGAACTAATGAATACTTAGCAACGGCTTCTTCAGAAGCCAAGAGGATGACACTTGCACCGTCATTGATACCGGAAGATGTTCCAGCAGTAACGGTTCCTTCTTTTACGAAAGCAGGTCTTAAGCTTGCTAGCTTAGCCGCATCGGTTTTACGATTAGGGTATTCATCGTTTTCAAAGACCACTTCTTCTTTACCAATTTTAATTGTAAGAGGAACGATTTCATCTTTGAATTCACCTGTATCTACAGCCTTGATGGCTCTTTGTTGAGAACTAACTGCGAAAGCTTCTTGAGCTTCACGCGAGATCTTATATTTGGTGGCGATGTTTTCTGCGGTAACACCCATGTGTTGACCATCGAAGGCATCCCATAAGGCATCTGTCAGCATATGATCATTCATACTGAGTGGACCCATCTTAACTCCTGTACGAATTTCTTTAGGAACCAAGTAAGGCGTTGCGGACATGTTTTCGATGCTCCCAGCGAGTACGATATTGGATAAACCTGCTTTGATTGATGTGAAGCCCGACATAAC
>CAZXTB010000174.1:2836-3643 GCA_964643535.1 uncultured Erysipelotrichaceae bacterium
GCCCACTACCACAGACCATATTCACGCCATAAGCAGGACCACCGCCTGGAACACCAGCCTTGATGGCAGCTTGTCTTGCGATACCTTGGCCTTGCCCTGCGGGCAAGATGTTTCCCATGATGATCTCATCGATATGCTTTGGATCTAGCTTGGTTTCTGCTAAGACAGCTTTGATGACCGCTGCCCCTAAATCCCCATCGGATACAGTTTTGAGTGAGCCCAAAAAAGAACCGAGTGCCGTTCTTTTGGCACTAACGACATAGACTTTTGACATGGTTTCTCCTAAACGGTAAACTCCCAATATGAAGGGTGATTCACCTTACACCTTTAATATAACTGAAGGCTTAAAACTTGTCAATAAAAATCTTGTAAGCGTTTACCGATTTCACAATTCATCTCTAAAAAAACATCTGTTTCAACTAAAAAAAACCGGAAGATCCGGTTTAGAGTTTACTGATGGATTCTATTCTAGAAACATAGGCTGAGAAACCACTGATCAACATCAAGGCATCACCCTTTCCTTTTTCTTTGATCAATGATTGAAGCTTAAGCGCTTCTTCATCTCCACTAAAATCATACTTCAACACATTGGCGATTGTCTTCTCTAAATAAGCTGTAGGAAGTTGTCTTTCGATACATTCTCTTAAAGGTTTGATGAAACGATCTTGAGGGGATAGTTTTCTAATAGGAGAGCGTCCTACACGAGTCACCTCATCGATGATATAAGGATTTCTAAATCGATCGATGGTTTTTTCTATGTAAGCTCCCTGTTCTTCTGGATTAAGACCGTGCTTAGCCACCAATAAA
>CAZXTB010000175.1:0-2000 GCA_964643535.1 uncultured Erysipelotrichaceae bacterium
TCAAAATCATGGCCGTAGGATTAGCGATGCCTAAACCTGCGATATCAGGGGATGTCCCATGAACGGATTCAAACAAAGCGAAGTCTAAGCCTAGATTAGCCCCAGGGACAAAACCTAAACCTCCAACCAGACCTGCACAGAGATCAGATAGGATATCCCCATAAAGGTTTTCTGTCAGGATGATGTCGGTTCGACTGGGATCGACCACCAATTGTAGACACATGTTATCGATAAGGATCTCATCGGTGATGATTTGAGGATACATTTTTGAAACATTACGACAGCTTTCTAGAAATAATCCATCTGTTGCTTTCATGATGTTGGCTTTTGTGACGATGGTGACTTTTTTACGATTCTCTTTGACCGCATATTTATAAGCTGCTTGTGCGATCCGAGTAGAAGCAGATCTGGTGATGACTTTGATCGAATGGGCTTCATCCTCATTGATGATTTCTTCTAGTCCCATATAAAGATCTTCTGTGTTTTCTCTAAAGATCACCAAATCCACATGAGGGAATTTGGGTGAGATATGAGCGATGGATCTGACAGGACGTACACAGGCATATAGGTCATACTTTTTTCTTAAGAGGACATTCAATGAACGATGGCCTTTCCCAATGGGTGTGGTTAAAGGACCCTTAAGTGCGATTCGATTACGCTCTATAGAGTCAAAGACAGATTGAGGAATGAGGGCTCCTTCAGATTCTAGAGTAGATAGACCAGCTGGGGTAATCTCCCAAAAGATGGGTAAACCTGTGACCTTGATGACTTCCATCATGGCTTGACTGATTTCTAGACCGATCCCATCGCCTGGAATAAGGGTGATGAGGTGCTTCATTGAGTGACCTTTAGACCTTTGATGTAGTTGAGATAGCCCGCATTTAGAAGGATCTCTTTTTCACGTTCGCTGAGTTTAAGGTTTAAAACGATGTGCTTTTGAGAAGGTATTAGAGTCGCCGTGATTTGATCACTTAGACGAATCTGATTGTAGACCTCTTTGATTAAAATCGAATCTGAAGATTGGATCGCTTCATAATCCAGTGGATTCTCAAAGACAAAAGGTAAGATACCTGCGTTGATGAGGTTGGATCGATGAATACGTGCGAAACTGACCGCAAGTACGGCTTTGACTTGTAGATATAAAGGAATCAAGGCGGCATGTTCTCTACTGGACCCTTGGCCATAGTTCTCCTTGGCGATGATGATGGATCCGTTGAGTGCTTTCGCTCTTTCAGTTAAACCAGCATCAAAGGACGTTAAACAGAAATCAGCCAAATAAGGAATATTAGATCTATAAGGCAATAGTTTAGCGTGAGAAGGGACAATGTCATCGGTGGTGATGTTGTCTTTTAGTTTAATCAAGACTGGTAAACTAAGATCTTGAGGTAAAGTTTGAGCCAAAGGGAAAGGCTTGATGTTGGGTCCCATTTGAATGGCAGTTTCTTTTAATTGTCCATTTGGGAAAATAAAATATCGATCGACTTGACCGTAGGTTAAAGGTTGAATGATGGAAAGATCATCATGATGAGCCATTGGATCACTGATAGCACCTTCGATTGCGGAATAGGCCGCCGTTTCAGGAGATACCAAATAGACTTGGGCATCTTGGGTTCCGCTACGTCCTAAAAAATTGCGATTGAAGGTTCTAAGAGAGACCCCTTTGGATTTAGGAGCTTGTCCCATCCCAATACAAGGTCCACAGCCTGATTCTAAAATACGTGCTCCAGCTGAGATCATGTCTGAAAGGGCTCCGTTTTCAGCCAATAAACGAAGAATATTAGCCGAACCTGGGGTTACCACTAAGGAGACATCCGGATGAACTTGTTTGCCTTTTAGAATTTTCGCGACTTTCATCATGTCTGAATAGGATGAGTTTGTGCAAGATCCGATCGCAACCTGATCGATCTTTATGCCTGCGACCTCACTGACTTTTACGACATTATCAGGAGAATGAGGTTTTGCGATCATTGGAGTAATCTCAGATAGATCTAAGCTTAATG
>CAZXTB010000175.1:2010-3596 GCA_964643535.1 uncultured Erysipelotrichaceae bacterium
TCATAGATCGCATCTTCATCGGCTGAGAAGGGAAGATAATCTAAAGGACGACCTTGTTGAATCATATAACGTTGGGTATTCTCATCACTAGGAAAGATCGATGAAGTGGCTCCCAACTCAGCCCCCATATTACAAATGGTGGCACGATCGGTTACACTAAGGTATTTTAATCCATCTCCACTGTATTCTAAGACATAGCCTACACCACCAGTTACGGTAAGTGCTTTGAGCACGCTTAAGATGATGTCTTTCCCATTGAGGGTAGGATGAGGCTTTCCGTTTAAGTTGATGTGATAAACCTTAGGTACCTTCATAAAATAGAAACCTTTGGCCATACCTATGGCCACATCGAGTCCACCAGCACCTATGGCTAAAGCACCAACACCACCACAGGTAGGGGTATGACTATCTGATCCAATTAGGATCGTGTTTGGTTTAGAAAAACGTTCGAGATGGACCTGATGACAGATGCCTCCTCCGGCTTTGGAGTAGATGATCCCATAATGTTGAGCTACGGTTTGGATAAACACATGATCATCCGCGTTTTCAAATCCTGTTTGAAGCATATTGTGATCGATGTAGGCCACAGAAAGATCCGTATGGACTTTATCAGGATCTAAGGCTAAAAGCTGAAGATAAGCCATGGTTCCAGTAGAGTCTTGAGTTAAGGTTTGATTGACTTTAACCGCAACTTCGTTGCCTGTGAAATTGTCTCCTTTTAGGATGTGACTTGATAGTATTTTAGCAGTGAGTGTTTGACCCATAGTTTACCTCGCTAAAGTATGACCTTATTGTAGACCACAGGCCCATTTTAATCAAATGATTTGTGTTTCATAAACTCTGAAAACCCATACATTTTAGGTTTCATCTCAAAATAAAAACGGAAGTGATTATTCTCTTCCGTTTATTTCTTTATACATCTACTTCTCTTATGGTGATTTCATATGAAATCAAAGATTCTGTATGATCATCGACTTTGATTAAGAGCTGTCCATCATCTTCAATACCTTCGATTAGGGCATTGTAGCTTGTTTTAGGTCCATGAACCGTGATGGGGGTTCCTGTCTTAAGTTCATAAGGGGCAGACATTTTCTCTAAACTGAGCTGCTTTAAACGAGGATAATAAGTCGCTAATCGATTTAGAAATTCAATCGTTAAGGTGTTTCTGTCTAAGGGTCTTGAACAATTATCTTCTAAGGTGGTTGCGATGTCTTCTAAGTCTTTAGGGAAGTCTTGAAGATAGACATTTAACCCAAAACCGATGATAAACGAAGAAGGTTTACCCGCTTGAAAACTGCTTTCACATAAGATTCCAGCGACTTTTCTTCCTTTGATCAAAACATCATTGGGCCACTTTAAAGTAGGAATCAAACCTGTATGTTGACGTATGGTTTCACATAAGATGATCCCACTTAAGATGGATAATTTAAGAAATAGATTGGGATCAAACGTAGGTTTAAACAGGATCGAACAATAGATTCCTTTTTGATCTTGTGAGATGAAAGTTCTTCCGTTACGACCTTTCCCAGCGGTTTGTTTTTCGCTCAATAGTACGGTCGCATCTTCATAATTAAGGGCGTTTTTCT
>CAZXTB010000176.1:0-1358 GCA_964643535.1 uncultured Erysipelotrichaceae bacterium
AGTATCAAGAATATGCCCATGCTTATACAAAAGTTCTTTTTGGTGCTGAGCATGTCTTTAGAGCTGGAACCATCTCAACCGTCGCTGAAAAAACAGCCTATGGATACGTAAAAGGGTATATGGAAGAAATGAACATCACTACACCCTATAAGAATGCCTATAGAGCTTATTTAGCGAAAGGGTGTGAAGGTGTTAAACGGACTTCTGGTCAACATCCAGGAGGAATCATCGTTATCCCTCAAGATATGGACGTCCATGACTTTACCCCAGTGAATTATCCCGCCAATAAACTAAGTGCTGATTGGTTAACCACTCATTTTGAATTCGGAGACATTCATGATAATGTTTTAAAATTGGATATTTTAGGCCATGTCGATCCTTCTGCGATGAAGATGCTTGAACGAATCACCAACATTCCAGTAGATTCAGTCCCAATGAACGATGAAGAAACCATTTCATTGTTCAACTCAAACAAAGCGCTTCATGCTGAAGAGTCTTATGATGAACCCACAGGAGCAGTTGGTTTACCTGAGTTTGGAACGCCTTTTGTTAGACAGATCTTAGGTTCAACACGACCCACTAAATTTTCCGATTTGGTAAAAATATCTGGATTATCTCATGGGACCGATGTTTGGTTGAACAACGCGAAGAATCTCATCGAATCTAGAGTCACGACTTTTGATGATGTAATTGGTTGTCGAGATGACATCATGTTGTATCTTATTCATAAAGGATTACCTTCTAAAGCAGCCTTTGATATCATGGAAGCCATTCGTAAAGGAAAGGGCCTAAAGGATGAGCAAAAGACTTTGCTGGCTACCCATAAAGTACCTCAATGGTATATCGATTCATGTCAAAGAATCAAATATCTCTTCCCTAAAGCGCATGCTGTGGCTTATGTGTTGATGGCGGTTCGTGTCGCATGGTTTAAAGTTCATTATCCACTTCATTATTATGCAGTCTACTTTACTTTAAGATGCTCTGCTTATGAATATGAAACCATGACCAAACCGATGCGAGTGGTTCGTAGTCGTTTACTCAACATTCAACAACGTCTCAACGATGTTAATTTGAAGAAAGATGTAAGCTCAAAGGAAAATGATCTGGTCTCTACTTTAGAAGCTGTTTATGAGATGAATAATCGAGGTTATAAGATCGCTCCGCTAGATTTGAACTTATCTCATGCCAGTGAGTTTATCATTCATCCAGATGATCCTACAGCCTTAATACCACCGTTTATCATCTTAGATGGTTTAGGATCCAATGTGGCTAAATCAATCGTTGAACAAAGACAAATAAAACCGTTTATATCTAAAGAAGATCTACAGAAAAGATCTCAAATCAACAATACTCAAATC
>CAZXTB010000176.1:1368-2260 GCA_964643535.1 uncultured Erysipelotrichaceae bacterium
TGAAGAATTGGGTCTTTTAGAAAGCCTTGACGATAAAAATCAGATGTCATTCTTTTAAACTTGATTATTTGGACTAAATTGTGTATAGTTATGGCGTATCTTAATTAAGGAGTGGTTCTGGCCACTCCTTCATTATTGTTAAAGGAGGTTTATGGAACTTAAAGCCCTCGAAAATCTGATATCACCACTTCTTACTGATGCCCATGTGTCCTTAGTTGAACTCAAATGGCTTATGGATCAAAAGACACGTATCCTTCAAATTGCGATTATGCATCCTGATGGATCGATGGATTTAGAAACATGCTCAATCGTATCTCAAAAGATCTCTGATCTATTGGATACCACAGAATTGGCGAATACAGAGTACTATTTGGAAGTCTGTTCTCCTGGCGCTGAAAGGCAATTAAAAGGAACAGCAGACATTCAATTGGCCATTGGAGGCAATGTCCATCTTACCTTAATTCATCCTTTAGAAAAAAGTCTGGAACATGAAGGAACCTTATTGGATTATGATGGTCAACTTGGACATATTGAGATCGTTCATAAGACCCGTAAGAAAGTCTTGGAATTTAGTTCAGATAACATATTAAAAATACGCTTAGCCGTAAAATTATAAGGAGCACCCAATGAACGTAAAAGAATTTATCGAAGCCTTAGCTGGCATCGAAAACAGAAAACTACCCAAAGAAGTCGTCATCGATGCGTTAAAAGAAGCTTTAAGCAAAGCTTATAAAAAACACATCGAAATCCCAGATGCTCTGGTCAAGGTCGACATCGATGAAAGAACTGGCGAACTCAATGTATATCAACAATACATGGTCGTCGAAGAAGTTGATGATGATGAATTGGAGATCTCGTTAAGCGATGCTCAAAAAGTAAAAGCAGACATCTT
>CAZXTB010000176.1:2270-3536 GCA_964643535.1 uncultured Erysipelotrichaceae bacterium
TGATCTTTATGATGTTAAGAAATCCATCGATGATTTAGGTAGAGCTGCTGCGATTTTAGCGAAGAACGTTTTGAAACAAAAGATAAGAGAAGCTGAAAAACAATCCGTCTACGATGAATACATCGATAAGAAAGATGAGATGGTCATTGGGATCATAGAATCCGTTGAAGAAAAATTCGTGGTGGTCAATTTAGGCAAAACCTTAGCGATGATGCCTAAAGCTGCTCAAATACCAGGAGAAAATTATAAAGAAGGCCAAAAGATTCGTTTGGTCATTACTGAAGTCACCAAAGAAACCAAAGGGGCTCAAGTTCTTGTCTCAAGAGCCGACGCCAAATTGGTTAAACGTTTATTTGAAAAAGAAGTCCCTGAAATCTATCAAGGCATCGTTGAAATCAAAGCCATCGCACGAGAAGCTGGAGAACGCACCAAAATGGCCGTTCACTCTAAACGTGAAGATGTCGATGCGATCGGGGCTTGTATTGGTCCTAGAGGATCACGAGTTCAAGTCGTTATCCAAGAATTAGGAAGTGAAAAGATTGACATCTTTGAATGGAGCGAAAATACGGTTGAATTGATCAAGAACTCTTTAAGTCCTGCTCAAATCATTGGTGTTCTTCAAACCCGTGAAAAGAAAGGCCTATTGGTCGTCGTTGAAGACAATCAATTGTCTTTAGCGATTGGTAAAAAAGGTAAGAATGCTCGTTTGGCCGTTCGCTTAACAGGTCAACGTATCGATATTAAATCTCGTACTGAGATGGATAAACTGGATTATGACTGGAAAGTTGCCATCCAAGATTACGCCTTTGAAGTTCAAGCTGCCATCTTAGAAAAAGCCGCCAAGAAAGCTGAAGAAGATCGTGCTAAACAGCGCGCCGAAGCTGACGCCATTGCGCTTGAAAAATCACTACGTGAACCTGAGATCGTAGAAGAAGTCGTAGTACAGAAAACTGAACCTGTGGTTAAGGTTGCTGAACCGGTTAAAGTTAAAAAGGTCAAAAAACCTTTGGAACGCAAAACAGAATATGTATCTAAATTTGAAACCTTGGCTGAAGCCGCAAAACCTGTGGCTAAAGTTGAGCCTGTCTTGAAACGTAGACCTTCTAAGAAAGAAGAGGAAGAGCGTAAATTACGTTCATCGGATATCCGTAAAGATAAAGATTACGAAATCAAGATCGAGTATACAGCTGAAGAATTGGCTGAAATCGAAAAACAAAACGCTCAAGCAGAGCCAGTATTCGAAGAGGACATCGATTACGATCAGTA
>CAZXTB010000177.1:0-3525 GCA_964643535.1 uncultured Erysipelotrichaceae bacterium
GCTGGGATGGCTCAGTATCGAAGTAAAGATGCGGTCATGGTGATGATAACCTTGTGTGTCAGTGGTAATCAATCCAATCGATGTGAACTCATCAGAGACTTCTATCAACTGGCGAATCCTTTGATGGATCCTAAATATCCTGAAATCGATTTAAACAGTATGGTTACTCTAAGTGAGCTAACCAATAAACCTTTAACGGTTCATTCTTTAAAGGATAATATGACTCAAATCTTACGTAAGAGTGGAATAATTGTGAATCATAAAAAACATATGTGAATTTTAGTGCGCTTAAAATCCTTGTTTAAGTTAAAAATTGAACAAATGTCACAAACTAGTGGATTGTTTGACATTGTTTTTGATATCTCATAAACTAATGATGTAGAATTTGTGATACCCTATCACAAATGTCATATACAAGGTAAGAAGCTTGTTAGGTTTGGTTTTACCACTATGATGTGGAAAGCAATTTGACCAACACTTTGGTCAAATCATCGATAAATCCTTTAAAATCGATAAGGAGGAGCTATGGGATACAACGACGATGTTCGACTACTGATTGAAATGGCCCACATGTATTACGGATCAGGTGCCACTCAAGACGAAATCGCTAAAAAATTCAATATCAGCCGTTCTTTGGTTTCTAAATACATGTCCAAAGCACGCGAAATGGGCTTGGTGGAAATCACCATCCACGATGAGAATCTTCATCCTTATAAGCTTCTAGAAGAAAAACTCAAGAAGCGTTTTGATTTGGAGGACATCATCTGTGTCAATGCCTCTGATCCCAATCAAATCAAGATTAGAATTGGGATCGCCGCAGCGAAGTATTTGACCCGTATGATGAAATCAGACAGTGTGATTGGGGTCTCAGCGGGAACCACAGTGTATGAGGTGGCTTCCAACATCAACGTTCAAATCCCGATGTCTAACGTGGTATTCGTACCTTTGGTTGGAGGATTAGGCAAAGCCCAATCCGATATCCAAGCCAATGTCATCTGTGATATCTTTACCAGACGAACAGGGGGATCCAGTGTGATGCTTCATGTCCCAGTCATGGTCGATGATGTCAATGCGAAGCACGTCTTGATGGGCCAACGTTTCGTCAAAGAAGTCTTTGATATCGCTCGTAATGTCGATATCGCGGTCGTTGGGATCGGTGGTCAACCTGCGTATTTCGAAATGACCAAAGCTTATTTTCATAAAGTAGATCCTCTTCAACAAGAGGAAGCAGCCAATGTGACAGGAGATATCTGTTATAACTTCATCGATCACGATGGGAAAGCCATAGAATCAGATTGGAATAAACGTGTTATGGCTTTAGATCTAGAAGACATTAAAAGGATTCCTTTGGTGATTGGATGTGCAGGTGGTTTAACCAAAGTCGAAGGCATCTATGCCTCCTTGGTTGGTCAACTCATCAATGTGTTGGTCACCGATGTCCAAACCGCCAATAAACTATTAGAAATGTCTCAAAAAGAAAACAGTGGAGAGGAAAACAAATGAACACTTGTGATACCGTCATTATCGGTTCAGGTCCAGGCGGATACGTCGCGGCCATCCGTTGCAGTCAATTGGGTCAAAACGTCACCCTTATCGAAAAGAATGTCATAGGAGGGACTTGTTTAAATGTAGGCTGTGTTCCTTCTAAAGCGCTTCTACAAGCAGGTCATACCTATCAAGAGATTTTGCACGCTGAAAAATTCGGAATCACTGCGAGTGGCACTTTAGATTTTGAAAAGACCCAAGTTTGGAAGAATACCCAAGTCGTTCAAAAACTAAGATCAGGAGTTACTCAACTCTTAAAGAAAAACAAGGTCAACATCGTCTTCGGAGAAGCCAAGTTTACTTCTAAGACTTCCCTCAGTGTAAGCTTTGAAGGCAAGACTGAAGACTACACCTTTAAGAACCTTATCTTAGCTTTAGGCAGTCGTCCCATCGAAATCAAAGCAGCTCCTTTTGGGAAACGCATCGTTGATTCGACAGGACTTCTTAATATTCCTTTCTTACCTAAGACCTTAAGTGTTATCGGAGCTGGTTATATCGGCAGTGAACTCGCCGAAGCTTTTGCGGCTTTTGGGACCAAAGTGACCTTAATAGAAGCCACGCCTGGTATCTTACCTGGATTCAACACGAAGCTATCTGATTTGGTTAAACGCAATTTAACCAAACTAGGCGTAACCATCTTAACCGATGCCTTAGTGCTTTCATCCAAAGAAGACGAAGACAAAGTAACCCTAACCTATAAGAAAGCCGATCAGGAACAAACCCTTGAGTCTGATTTGGTTTTGGTTTCGGTTGGAAGACGTCCAAATACCGATCTCATCAACGTCAATGCCTCTGGGATCGAACTGGATCCTAAAGGTTTCGTTAAAGTAAACAAGAAGTCTCAGTCGTCTAATCCTAATATCTATGCGATCGGAGACATTACTGCGGGTCTTGCCTTAGCCCATAAAGCTTCTTATGAAGCCAAGATCGTTGCGGAAGTCATCTCAGGTCATCCTTCTCTTATCGATTATAAAGCCATGCCTGCGGTCTGTTATACAACCCCAGAAATCGCCACCACTGGTAAATCATTAGAAGAATGTCTCGCTTTAGGTCTCAAAGCCATCGCGACTGATTTCCCTTTAGCGGCCAATTCAAGAGCCATCGCAGCTTCTAAGACAGAAGGATTTGTGAGAATCATTTCAGATGAGAAAACAAAGCTCATCTTAGGAGCCCAAATCGCTGGGGTATCCGCCAGTGAGATCATCTCAGTGGTGACCTTAGCCATAGAAACAGGGCTTACCTTAGAAGACATCGCCTTGACCATCTTCCCTCATCCTTCAGTATCAGAAGCCATTATGGACAATACGGAAGCCGGACTCGGTTATCCTATTCACATCTAAAAGGAGATCATTATGTCAATATCCATTAAAAACAAAGCCAATCTAGACGATGCGGCCCTCATTGAAGCCTATCGTAAAATGTGTTTGATTCGTCTATTCGAAGAAAAAGTTGATTACTTCTTCGCCAAAGGAATGATCCATGGGACAACCCATCTGTGTGTAGGTGAAGAAGCCAGCGCAGTAGGTTCAGGCATCGTCTTAAGAAACTCCGACTGGATCACCGCTACCCATCGTGGACACGGTCAAACCATCGCCAAAGGCACTGACATCAATAAAATGATGGCTGAGCTTTTCGGGAAAACCTCAGGCACCAATAAAGGTAAAGGAGGATCTATGCATATCGCAGAGATCGAAACCGGTAATCTTGGGGCCAATGGGGTCGTCGGAGGTGGTTATCCAATCGCCTGTGGAGCTGCACTTACAGCTCAAATGAAACATACGGATCAAGTTTGTTTATGCTACGCAGGAGATGGTTCCACCAACGAAGGTTCTTTTCATGAGTCGCTTAATATGGCCTCTATTTGGAAATTACCTGTCGTCTTCTTTATCGAAAACAATCAATATGGGATGAGTGGTCCCATCAAAGATATGGCCATGGTTAAAGATCTTTCTATAAGATCAGTTTCTTATGGTATGCCTG
>CAZXTB010000178.1:0-3494 GCA_964643535.1 uncultured Erysipelotrichaceae bacterium
ACACGTAAAGAAAAACCTCGGGACAAAACTATGGGGTTTTCTTATCTTAAGAACGAGGTATAAACATGGCCAAAAGTAAGATTTAGTCCTAAAGCCATCAATAAGTCATGAAAGTGTGAGAGTTAAGTTAAATTTACACCTGAATTCAAAATTGTCATTTTGAGTTAAAGCAGAAAAGAATAAGCACATAAGCAAGTTTTAGGTAACTCGGGAATAGATTCAAAAGTGTTTGGGAAACAAAGACTCAACTCAATATTTGTGAAGGTAGGAGGAAAGCAAAGCGACCTGAAGTATTTGAAGACAGAAATCCCTAGGACGATCTAAGAAACTAACTTTTAACGGTTCAGAAGAATAGAACAGATATCTGAAAGATAGAAATGAGTATCTAAAGCAAGAGAACTAATTTTTAAAAAACTGAAAGTGAAAGAAAGATGGGAAAAACTCAGCGCGGAAAAGTGGATTAATATCATATGAGCGTCATCCTTCACTCTGATTAAAGAAGCCATTACACCAGTATCGCGTTTCAGGATCTTCTCGCCAAACACAACACTAATCAATTAATGGCTCAGCGAAGTAACTGTTAGGATAACATCCATCAAGAATTCTTTTATGCCGTGTTTATAAAAACTTGATTTAGTCGAAATCCATAATTACGATAAGTTAGCCGACTACCTTATTTCAAACATCAACTACTATAATTACACTCGTCCTCAATGGGATCTACATCGAATGACACCTCATGAATACGATGAGGTACTATCAAATACAAGGAAAAATTGTCAATATCTACCGGAAGTTATTCCGAAAATTCAGCTCCATACATAAAATAGACCGACATTTCTGTCGACCTTAAGCAGTCATTCTTTCCATGTGAATTACTAAGGAATAGTTTAGTTTGAAGTGCTTTGTTTATGCGCAAGCTTTTAAGATTTGTATGACATCTTCTAGATTAAGAGGTACATAGGCATAATGTAGGCCACCTAATTCAACGGCTCTTTTAGCCATGAGTTCAAACTTACTCTCATCGATCCCAACCTCATGAAGGGTCATTGGGATCTTAAGCGATTTGAAGAAAGCTTCAGTCGCATTGATGGCTTGATTGGCCACAAGGAATTTATCCTCAGAAGGGGAAAGATGCCAGACATTGATCCCATAGTCGACAAACTTATCGACGGTGTTTTCGTTTAGAATGTGTCTCATCCAAGACGGAGTCAAGATCGCTAAACCGATCCCATGGGTTAAATCATAATAGGCACTGAGTTCATGTTCAATGGGGTGAACAGACCAAGATCCGCTTTTACCACTTCCACATAAGCCATTTAAAGCCAAAGAACTGGCCCATGCTAAATTGGCTCTTGCGGAATAGTTTTGAGGATCTTTAAGCGCGATAGGAGCGTATTTGATGACGGTCTGTAAGATGCCTTCTGAAATCTTATCTTGGATAAAGGCATCAGGGGTAGATTTGAAGTAACTCTCTAACACATGAGAGAAGATGTCTGCGGAGCCTGCAGCGGTTTGTTTTTCAGGTAGGGTCATAAGATAAGTAGGATCCATAATCGATGTACGTGGGATGGTTACCCAAGCTCCTGTGCCTTTTTTCATCTGGATCTCTGTGTTGGTGATGACAGCGCCTTTGTTCATCTCAGAACCTGTTCCTGCCATGGTCAATACTGTGACGATGGGCAATGCTTCTGTGATCAAATTGGAATCCATAACAAGATCCCAAGCTGGTCCTTGATAGAAGGTCGCTGCCGCAACGACTTTACTACAATCGATGACAGAGCCTCCTCCTACCGCTAAGATCACATCGATCTTATGGTCTCTACATAACTTGGCTCCTCGCTCTACTGTAGATAGATGAGGATTGGGTTCGATATCAGAAAAGTCTACGAGTTCAAAATCCTTTAAAAGGTTCTGTATCGTTTGATAGATTCCGTTTGTTTTAATGCTTCCACTGCCATAAGCCAATAAGACTCTTTTCCCATAAGGGGCCAAGACCATCGGTAATTGTTGAATCTGATCTTTCCCAAACAAGATCTCTGTATACGCATGAAATTTAAAGTTATCCATAGTTCTCCTTATTCATTCTTAGTTTACCTAAAAAAACCTAGACAAGATAGCCTTATGATAAAAAAACACTCACAGACATCCTAAGGAGTTGTCTGTGAGTGATAGGGTAAGTTTTAGTTGATGACTTTATAGCGTGAATCTACAGGAACGAATTCTTTAGGAGAAGTAGCGCCTACTGGATTTCCAAAAGGCATCTGAGCGACCATCTTCCAAGTCTCAGGAAGATCAAATTCTTTCTTGACGGCTTCTTCGATGAGTTCATTGTAGTGCTGTAAAGAAGCACCCAATCCAGCTTGAGTCAATCCAAACCAAACGTTCTGTTGAAGCATCCCATTGGATTGGGTAGCCCAAATAGGGAAGTTGGCTGCATATAAAGCGAACTTATCTTGTAGACCTTTTACAATAGCATCTTCTTCGAAATAGACGATGGTTCCATAAGCAGCCGCAAAGCTATTGATCTTATCTTCTGTGCTTTTGAAAGCAGCAGCAGGTACGATCAAACGTAGAGCTTCCATCGTAATCGACCATAGCTTCTCATGACCTTTTCCCAACAACAAGACAGCTCTTTGTCCTTGGGAGTTAAATCCTGTAGGGGTATGAAGTAGTGAGTCTTCTAGGATCTTAGCGATACTAGCATCGCTCACTTTAACGTTTCTATCCAAACCATACACGGATCTTCTTAATCTAAGGACATCATTGAATTCCATTTTAATTCTCGCTTTCTTTATTTTAAACAAGAGTGTTTCCTGTTTGAGTCTTTACTTTAACATAGAAACATATAGATAAATATCTATATGACCAAGTTTGATTTTAACTCAAATAAAAAATCCCCTAAGGGATTTAAATGAGTTTTTGTAGGACTTTAGTGACTTCGTTGGCGATGATTTGATGGCCTAAATCACTGGGATGGACCCCATCAGGTAATAAGGCTTCTTGACTATGAAGCGCACATGCTTTATCTAAGATGTCTTGAAGTGGAATGTAGGCATCTGCTTTTTCATGAGCGATACGTTTTACAATCACCTTGAGTCGAGCTAAAGGTGCGACCCAATCTGCTTTAACGACCCCTACTTCAAATAGAAAGGGTTGCATGATCACGATCTTTAGTTTTGGATTCAAATGTTTAAGTTCATCTAGGATGAGTCTATAATCTTTCTCATATTGAGAATCAGAATACTCTTTCCCATAAGAGAGATAATGCCAAACTTCATTGACACCGATCATGATGACCAAGATGTCAGGATGAAGATCTAAAGCATCTTCTTTCCATCGTTCTTTTAAATCGATGACACGATTACCACTGATGCCTCTGTTGATGATTTCAAGTTGAGGAAGGGCTTTAACTACTTTACTTACATAACCATCCCCATATGGAGGCACGCTAAATCGATTACAATCGGTTATACTGTCTCCTTGAAATAAGA
>CAZXTB010000179.1:0-3369 GCA_964643535.1 uncultured Erysipelotrichaceae bacterium
TGGATCTAAACCTGCGGTTTGTTCATCTAAAACCAAGACATCTGGGTTGATTGCTAAGATACCAGCGATCGCAACACGACGTTTTTGTCCTCCTGAAATATCTAAAGGAGACTTCTCAGCGAAGCTTTCATCTAGACCTACCAGTTTTAAGGCATTCATCGCTAAGACTTTAGCTTGTTCTTCTGGTACTTTAAAATTCAAAGGTCCAAACATAATGTCCTTTAAGATGGTTTCTTCGAACAGCTGATACTCAGGGAATTGAAAGACCAAGCCTACTCTTTGTCTTAAAGACTTAAGTTCTTTGGGTTTATGTTTATTGGTAATGGTGCGATCTAAAACCAAAACGGTACCTTCACTTGGTAAAAGTAAGGCATTGAGATGTTGAACTAAAGTACTTTTACCTGAGCCTGTAGGTCCGATAATGGCCGTTACTTTACCCATTTCAAAAGCTAAATCAATGTTTTTAAGTGCTTCATAGGCAAAAGGAGTGTTTGGGGCATATTTAAAGTTTACTTTTTCGAACGCAATAGGCATAGTTCAGCCACCATCCTCTCTGTATCTAAGGTCTCTTTTAGGATGATGCCTTTACGTTTTAACGCATTGGCCAGTTTAACACTAAACGGAGCATCCAGTTTAAGTGAAATCATTTCTTTCTCATCGATCATGATTTGAGAAGGAAGTCCGTCTTTGACGATCTTTCCTTCAAACATGATCAAGACATGGTCAGATTTCTTAACTTCTTCAATGTCATGGGTAATCGATAAGATGGTCATCCCATATTCTTTATGAAGCGCATTGACCAAGGCATTGATTTCAGACTTACCTTCAGGATCCAACATACTGGTGGCTTCATCGAGGATCAAGATCTCAGGCTTCATCGCTAAAACACCAGCGATCGCAACACGTTGTTTTTGTCCACCTGATAAACGGGTTGGTTCTTGATCAAGATACTTACTCATATCGACTCTAGAGGCATAGTTATTGATGATGTCATCCATTAAGGCAGGATCTACTTGATGATTCTCTAGTCCAAAGGCAATATCATCTCTTACAGTAGCCCCAATAAACTGATTGTCTGGGTTTTGAAAGACGATGCCTATTTTACGACGAATGACATCTAAATTAGCCTCTGTGAGTTCTAGATCATCGATTAAGATCTCTCCAGAGCCTTTTTCCAATAGACCGATAAGAAGCTTCGCAATGGTGCTTTTACCTGATCCATTATGTCCAATAAGGGTCGTATAAGATCCCTTCTCAACCGTAAAAGAGACGTCATTGACGACGTCTGTTTCTAAATCATATGAAAATTTTAAATGGTTAACTTTAATAGGGTTCAAATCTTCTCCACCTTTATTCGCTAAAATCCCAGCCTAAGTATTTCAGTTTGTGTGTTTTAGCAATCTCAGCTGTAAAAATAACAGCGTCTAATATCGTTTGAGCATCTGCTTTAACTTTCTTCTTAAACATCATGCGTGCTGAACCAACGACCTTTTCATAGCCATTCGCAATCAACAACACTTCAACTTCCGGGCCTTTGGTTTCATCGGTTGCGATGTATTGGACCAAGGTTATTTTCTTCTTGGGGTCTAAAGTCTTTGCCATCTCAGCGATCTGGGTACTATAACTTTGAGTCAATGACTTTGATAAAGTACTCTTAGAAGCTACTTTTGGAAAGACAGTTTGTGATTCAGGAAGTTCTACACTGATGGATGGTTTGATGTCTTGGGTACGTTTGATTTTACTCGCGACATAAGCACCTGCAGCTGCAACGCCTACCAAAGCGATAAGTTTAGTTCTTGTTTTCATCATTTAACCTCGCATGATTATTTTACCATAAATCACTAATATTTACGGCTTATGAGTATTAAGCCATCACCGATCTCTAAAGCGACCACATTCAGATCACTCTGATTGAAGATCCATGTTTTAAAGTCGTTGATTTTTCTAACCATTTGTTTAAGATCTCGACTTTGATCTTTTCGATCTGTTGTAGTTTCCCCATGAAAATCGATGTTGTCGACTAGGATATAACCTAAAGGATTTAAATAAGGCAAGTATCTTAGAAAAAGAGCTTTGTTTTGACTCTTAGGTCCATCGATAAAGATCAAATCAAACTGTTTCTCAGGGATATAAGATAAAGCATCCGTATTAACTACCGTGATTTGATCTTGTAGAGACATCATTTGGATGTTTAATTGGGCTCTCATTGATCTTTTCTCTAAGAGCTCTAGACTTGTGATGTGGATACCTTTGTTTAAAAGGGCCATACTGATCGACCAGATCCCATAACCTGTTCCTATTTCTAAGATCGATGAGATCGATTGGCTATGGATCAAGTGCTCACAGTAGAAAAGACCATCTTGTGTCATCGATGGGATCTTATCTAGAGTAGCTTTGGCTTTGATCTGGTCGAATGTGTTCATCATTAAGAAAAGCACCTTGCGGTGCTTTAATGTTATACCAATTCGATGGTGGCCATTTCCGCGGCATCACCCCTACGGGTTCTTGTTTTTAAAACGCGGGTGTATCCCCCATGACGATCAGCATATGAAGGTGCAATCACGTCGAACAATTTCTGTACGGCGGTTTGTCCTGTTGCTTTATCAGCGACAACGTCTTTCACATAAGACATGACTTGACGACGAGCGTGTAGGTCATTCTTCTTAGCGATGGTAATCAATTCATCAACGACAGAACGTAAGTCCATGGCTTTCATTTCTGTGGTTTCAATTTTACCGTAGACGATAAGGCTTGTTGATAAGTTTCTAAGTAAAGCTTTACGGTGGTCGGCTTTGCGGCCGAATTTACGATTCAACATGTTCAGTCTCCTTTGTTAGTCGTAGTTCTTGAAACCGAGACCCATGGCGATCAGTTTCTCTTTGACTTCTTTTAGGGACTTTTTCCCTAAATTGCGAACTCTCATCATTTCATCTTCTGTTCTTTGAGTCAGTTCATCCACAGTCTGGATACCGGCTCTTTTGAGACAGTTGTAGGATCTGACCGAGAGGTCTAGATCTTCAATCATAATCAATTGGGTATTGCTTCTGGCATCACCGGTAGCGTCCTTGATCAGGTTATTCATTTGGGAGACATGATCATTGAGATTGGTCAGCAAGCTGAGGTGATCGATCAAGATCTTGGCGCCAAGTGAAATGGCTGTTTGAGGATTGATGGAACCGTTGGTCCAGATTTCAAATACAAGTCTGTCATACTTCGCATCTTGTCCTACACGGGTCGGATCGACATTGTAGGCAATGCGTTGTACTGGGGTATAAATGGAGTCTGTATAGATCGTACCGATGCCTTGGAAAGCCCCTTGATGGGATGCTTTGTTTTGGTCAGCACTGACATAACCTCGGCCATTCTTAG
>CAZXTB010000180.1:0-1080 GCA_964643535.1 uncultured Erysipelotrichaceae bacterium
GAACCAGTTTTACCTTCATCATACCTATCTCAAACTAAAAGCCGAAAGGCTTTTTTTGTGTTTTCTTATAGGATTAATCGTTTACTTTTCATATAGAAAGTATGAAAGGTATGCCACTTGTAAATATGGTTTATATACCATATAATAAAATGGTGATGTGAAGCGGCTTGAGAGTAATTCGAAATCTTTCTTATAAAGTAGAGTTCTATAGAAGACGAGATGGACAAGCTCCACTTACAAAATTCATAGATGAATTATCTTATAAAATGAGAGCAAAGTTGTTTAAAGAGATCGATCTACTAAAACTATGTGGTCCTGAGTTAGGTGAACCATACAGTAAATACCTCAAAGATGGATTCTATGAATTACGATGTCAAACTGAAGGGAATATATCAAGAATATTCTACTTTCTATTGGGCGAGAAAAGAATTATTTTGACAAATGGGTTCATTAAGAAGACGCAAAATACACCCCAAAATGAGTTGAACCTAGCAAAGAAGTATAAAGCAGATTTACTATCACAAATTAAAGGAGCAAATCAAAATGACCATTGATTATAGAACGGATCTCAATAGAAGATTAAAAGACCCACAGTTTAAAAAGGAATATGATGACCTAGAGATGGAGTTTATCATTATTCGTGCTGTTATAGAAGCTCGAAAGAGATTTAATTTAACTCAAAAAGAGTTATCTAATCGGACTGGTATTAATCAAGCAGACATTAGTCGATTAGAAAGAGGTCTATCAAATCCAACGATTAAATTACTGAGGAAATTAGCAGAAGGTCTAGATATGAATTTGGAGCTACGTTTTGTCCCTAAAACGAAATGATGATCGTTGATAAAATACTAATAAACAACGGTTAACTAGTTTATTTGTGCATTGTTTAAAAGCTTTATATTCCTAAATCTTTGAAAAGTTCTTCTATTGTCATCTGATCAGATGAATCATTTTTAGTAATGAGATCCTCGATCTCATTAATGGCTTTTTCGGTCTTCTTATTAGGATGTAGATCATTGGTTGTTGTTTTGAAAGAAACTTTTCCATCCGAAGCTGTTTTTTCTAATTTAGGTTTGAGGA
>CAZXTB010000180.1:1090-3363 GCA_964643535.1 uncultured Erysipelotrichaceae bacterium
TGCAAATTAATATACTTTTCATATTTTTATCTTCCTAAGTGTCTTTCCTAAGTATTTCTACATATTTCTCATAAATAAAGATTCTATTTCTAGAAGCGTTTGTACTTTCTTTTAAGATGCCTAAATCGATGAGTTGAACTACAACTGAAGAAACAGTGTTATAAGTTATACCTAAAGCATTAGCTGTCTTACCGATATCGATGATGGGATGTTGCTCAAGATAATCAAAGACCAAGCGCTTATTATCTTTCTTTCGATTGGGTTGACTTAATAAAGCGATGTTTTCATCGTGTAGTTTGGATAATTGCAGAATCGAGGTATAGGCATCCAAAGATGCTTCTTTGACTGCTTGAAGAAAGAAGATGATCCATTGTTCATAGTTTCCACTTCTTCTAACTTCGCTTAATCGATCATAGTATTCAACTTGATTCTTCTTAAGAAAATAAGATACATAAAGCACAGGTTTATTTAGCATTTTGTGGTCGATCAGATATAGAAGGATCAGAAGTCTTCCTATTCTTCCATTTCCATCTAGAAATGGATGGATCGTTTCAAACTGATAATGGATCAAAGCGGATTGAATAAGGGCATCATATTCAGGATTCTCATTGATGTATTTCTCTAGATCAGACATCCCATCATTCATATCACTTACATTTGGTGGAATATAACGAGCATCTTTTATGGTGCTGTTAGCACTTCCTATCCAATTCTGTGATCTACGAAACTCTCCTGGATCTTTATCTTGACCTCTTTGATTATCCATCAAGAGCGCATGGGTCTCTTTTAGCAAGCGATTGCATAAGGGTAGTTCATCTAACCTATTCAAAGCGAATTGAGCTGCCTTGACATAGCTTATGACTTCACTGACATCATTATTGAGGTTTCTTTCTAGATGAGGATCTAAGACATCCTCTAAGGTACATTGAGTTCCTTCGATCTGAGATGAAATAAGAGCTTCTTTTCTTACATACATCGAAACAAATAAATCAGAGTTACTTAATAGTTGAGATGCGGTATCCAATTGAATCAATCGACTATTGGCTTCTACCAAGAGTTTAAGCATCTCATCTGAAATCTCGATCATTGGTTCAGGTGGTAAAGGAGAAGGACGAAAAGACCGATAAGACGATTCTCCTGATAGATTCTTAATGTCTGTTCCTGCTCTTTTCAAGATCTTAGCTCATTTTCTAAGGGTTAACCTTAACTTAAGTATAGCTCATTATTTCAATAATGTCATACTTATTGAAATAAGGAAGCTAAAAATCATTCCTTATTTCAAAAAGTCCATAAGAAAACCGTATTTTAAGTCATACGGTTTTTTTAATTCATGTGGTTTTATTGAATATAGGCTTGAACGAAAGTCAGTTTACCTAAATGATAGAAAGGTAGATGAAGATCAGAGATAAAGGTCCCATCAGCTTGGACATCGATACTGACATTGGTATAGACTCTCTGTTCGTTACTAAAGACCATGATCACGTAATAGTCAGAGTACTTAGAATCTAAGTGTCCAGTAATCACCAAGTGGACATCATAAGGCGCATAGCCGATATCATCAGGTAAGTAACCATCATAGTATCTTCCTTCTCCATCGCTTAATGCTTGGAAGTCTACATTCGTAATGGTGGCATCAATCGATTCCACGTAGATCTTAAGCGAAGTGCCTGCTTGTAACCATGAGAAGCCTTCACTAGGATAGACTTCTAGTTTAGTCCCGTCACTAACGTCAACATTCGATAAAGCTGCGATCTTAGCATCGATCAACGCATTGATCTCTGCTTCGGTATAACTCTTCGTAGCTTCTTTAGCGCTGCATCCAAAAAGTAAAAAGCTTAAAGCGATGATGATTCCTGTTTTTCTCATACAAGTTCCTCTGCGACAAGTCTACCCCATTTATTTTGAAATAGATATGATGATTAGGGTATATCTTTAAATAGGTCTTTAAATACAACCAAGAGTATATTGGCCACCATCTTTCTTCAACAATATTGAGAAGTAAAAGTAGGAAATAGTTCTTTTGACACAAACTTAAAGGTAAGTGCTATTTAAGCAAGATATTTACTAACAAAACAATTACAAAAGATGTCTGTGGTAAAATATAGGAAATCTTCAAGATATCATATTCGTATCCTATAAGTGTTTCATTTATGTGTGGATGGATAAAGAAGGAATTTGAATCTATACCAGTTTTATAAGCCATTAGTTAAATAAACTGAAAGGGGAAGATATGGACAGTAATAGAAAATTCCTTAAAATTAGAAATAGTACTG
>CAZXTB010000181.1:0-3326 GCA_964643535.1 uncultured Erysipelotrichaceae bacterium
ACTTCGGTTCTTCCCATATTACATCATGTCGGAAATAAATTGTTCCTTTTGGGTACTCATATTATATCATAATTATTTAATTGTTAAATGCAATTCATCGAGTTGTTTTGCATCAACAGCCGTAGGAGCATCCGTTAATGGACATCTCGCAGAAGCATTTTTCGGGAAGGCAATAACATCACGAATAGAGTCTGATTGGGTCAATACCATGGCGAAACGATCAAGACCAAAGGCAATTCCACCATGAGGAGGAGTCCCATATTGGAAAGCATCGATAAAGAAGCCGAAACGACTTTCAATTTGTTCTTTGGTGAATCCGATGATTTCAAACATCATTTTCTGAACTTCTTGATCATAGATACGCATCGAACCACCCGCGACTTCAAATCCATTGAGAACCAAATCATAAGCACAAGCATGAACTGATCCAGGATCACTCTTCAATAAGTGAAGTTCTTCTTCTTTAGGACGAGTAAATGGATGATGCTTAGCGACATAGCGATCTTCTTCTTCGTTGTATTCAAACAATGGGAAATCAACGACCCACAGATATTTGAAATCATCTTTCTTAGCAAGCCCAAGTTTATCTCTTAGTGCTAAACGAACAGCCCCTAAAGCATTACAAGCTTTTTCAAACTTATCCGCGGTAATCAATATCAAATCCCCTTCTTTTAGGCTCAACACTTCGCATAACCCTTTATTTTCTTCAGGACTAAGGAATTTAACGACTGATCCTTCTAGAGTATTGTTTTGATATTTCAAGACGACCAAACCTTTAGCGCCATTCTTTTTAGCGACTTCCGTAAGTTCATCGGTCTCTTTACGAGTCATCCCACTTCCATTCTCTAATACAAGCGCCTTAATAACCCCGTCTTTAAAGCTTATCGCATTTTGAAAAACCGCAAAGCTAGACTGGGCAAAGACATCTTTTACTTCATGGAGTTTTAGTCCAAAACGTAAGTCTGGTTTATCGCTACCATAAAAGCCCATCGCATCCGCATAGCTCATGGTCATAAGTGGTAAGTCTAATTTTAATCCCAATACTTTATCCATTACTGTAGATACCATCTCTTCGATGATGGCTCTGAATTCAACTTCATTTAGAAAGGAAGCCTCGATATCGACTTGGGTAAAATCCAATTGACGATCCGCACGAAGATCTTCATCTCTAAAGCAACGTGCTACTTGATAATAGCGTTCAAAACCAGCCACCATCAGCATTTGTTTAAAGATTTGGGGAGATTGAGCCAATGCATAGAATTGACCCGCATGAACTCTAGAAGGCACCAAGTATTCACGGGATCCTTCTGGGGTAGATTTGGTCAACATCGGGGTTTCAATATCGATGAAGCCTGCTTCATCTAAACAGTTTCTCATCGTTTGAACAATCTTCGCTCTTTGGATCAAACGTTTCTGCATAAGGGGTCTTCTTAAGTCAAGATAACGATATTTCAAACGTGTATCTTCTAAAGCGTCCGTTTCATCTGCGATGATCATTGGGGTCAATTCCGCTGAATTGATGATCACGACTTTTGAGGCCTTAACTTCGATTTCACCTGTTGCGAGCTTTAAATTGGCGTCTTTACGTAAAAGGACTTCCCCACTTACTTCAAGGAGATATTCATTTCTGATCTCTTTGACAGAATCAGCTAAGGTTTCATCGATGACGATCTGGGTAATCCCATTGCGATCACGAAGATCAATAAAAACCATGGATCCAAAGTTGCGTCGTTTAGCGACCCAGCCCAGTAAGCTTACTTTTTGTCCAACATGGGACTTGTTTAGTTCATTGTTATGATGTGTTCTATTCATGAGTTTCTCCTTGTGATTCTACTTCACATTCTTCGTTATGGACATGATCCTCATCCAACCAATGAGATAGTTGATGAAGGATCTCGCCTTCTGAGACCGTCAATTGGGTCTGAGTATCGATTTTCTTTAATACGACTTGGCCCTTCTTCATCTCATCTTCACCGATGATGATGGCTACTTTTGCTTTCTTACGTTCTGCGGACTTAAATTGAGCCTTGAATGAACGACCATAATAATCAAAGTCAGTCACAAATCCATTAAGTCTTAAGAAGTTGGCCAATTGATAAGCATATTCAGATGCTTCTTGTCCCATCGATACGATATAGACATCAGAGCTTTCTTCTTCAGAAAGATCGATCTTTTCAGCCTCTAGTGCCACTAATACACGTTCAATCCCCATCCCAAAGCCTATTCCAGATTGCTCAGGTCCACCAAAATCCTTAACGAGATCATCATAGCGACCTCCCCCAAAGACAGTCGACTGAGATCCCATATCGGCATTGACAGAAACCACTTCAAAGACCGTATGCGTATAATAATCTAATCCACGAACCAATTTATCATTGACTTCCACATCGATGTCACTGGCTTTTAAAATTTTGAGTACAGATTCGAAATAAACTTTAGAGTCATCTGTTAAATAATCTCTTAGTTTAGGGGCAGAAATCATCGCAGGATCTTCATGATCGATCTTACAATCTAAGATCCTAAGTGGATTTTGGATGTATCTTCTTTGACAATCTCCACAAAAATGTCCAATGGGTTCTTTAAAATGTTTTAATAAGGCAGCTTTATAAGTTTCTCGACTGTCTTTATCACCCAAAGTATTGATTAAGACTTTGAGATCTTTCAAACCTAAGGTTTGAACGACAGATAAACCTAAACTAATGACTTCCGCATCGATCAATGGATTTTTATCCCCTAAAACTTCAATCCCAAACTGATGATGGATACGCATTCTTCCTTTTTGAGGTCTTTCATATCTAAAACATGGGGATAGATAGAACAGCTTCGTTGGACTATCTGGATTTGCATACATCTTGTTTTCAACAAACGCTCTGATGATGCCTGCTGTTCCTTCAGGTTTCAAGGTCAAAGAACGTTCGCCTCGATCCATAAAGGTATACATTTCTTTATTGACGACATCACTGGAATCATTTTCTCGATGAAAAACCTCTGTGTGTTCAAACTCAGGGGTTCTTATCTCTTGATAACCGAAAACATCAGTTAATTGACGTACCAAGAGTTCAATTCTTTGCCATTTCCTAATTTCACTTCCAAACAGGTCTTGTGTTCCTCTAGGAACTTGATAATTCGCCATTTTTCCTCCTTGAAACAAAAAAACGTCCGCTAAGGACGTTTAAATAAACGCGGTACCACCTTAGTTCACATTGCTGTGCCCTCAACCTATAACGCTGGTCAGCGGTTTTCCCTACTCAGTTCAGGAAAGCTCCTCATGGGTGTCGGTCAAATTAGGGCTTAGCGGACTTTTCACCAGCCGTCCGTCTCTAAAC
>CAZXTB010000182.1:0-3323 GCA_964643535.1 uncultured Erysipelotrichaceae bacterium
GGGTTCTGATCCAATTGGGATACGAACACCAGGAGATGAATCTGGGCCATCTTTTTCGATACCCACTTGAGCGTGTAACCAATAACGATCTCCACCGTTTTCACTATAAGGGGCTTTATGTTTAGAAAGGAACTCATCTAAAGATTCAATAATTTTAACACCTAGATCATTGGCTTCTTGATTATGACCATAGCCTTGTTTACTGTCTTTACCCAATAAAGTATTGACAGCTTCAGCTAAGCCTACTAAACCAAACATCCCTACGAAGTTCTTAGGATCTAAGAAACCTTCTCTAACCAAATAGCTACTTTTAAAGAAAGCAGCTTCTTCGTTTAAGAACTTAATACGAGTATCCATGTAGGCAGCCATTAAGCTGGCATATTTTGGTAACACAGTGTTGATGAAATCTTCTGGTGAAGAGGCAATCTTTGCGATGTTGTTGAGACGTAAGCGAGGTAAGGTATAACCTCCTCCTGCCATTCTTAAACCGTTATAGCAACTCGCTAAAGCATATTGATCTACTCCAAATTCTGAAGTAAACATTCTGTTGTTTGCGAAACTTGGTTTAGCCGTTACCAACATCGTTTTCGCAGCCAAAGCTGCGAACTCATCTGAGGTCAATTCAGGATCATATTTTAAGGTAAGGTTAGGAATAGCACATTGTAATCTTTCGGTTTGTCTTAGAATCATTCTTCCGGCTCTAGAGTCTTGTGGACCTATGTTTGCATGGACGAAGGAATCATTTAAAGTACGATCGATGTTAAGTAAAAATAAACCAATGGCCTTTTCTGCTTCTTTCTCATCGACAATAAACGGATCCAATAAAGTATCTAGGTTTCCTAAGAAAACAGGAAAGGTCGTAACTGATGGCACATGACGATACATGATCAATAAGGCATTGGTTGCTTCCCAAATATCTTTAGGAGGATCTAGTTCTAGAAAAGCACTTCCGTTTTTCATTAGGACAGAATAATCAGGAACGATATAGCGAGGACGATAAGGCAAAGCTCCTTCAAAAAGATCACAAATTAAACCTTCTTCTTTGGCTTTTAAAAACTCAGGATCAACATAAAGTGTCGTATCTGTATTCTCACCCAGCTTAGCGAGTTGGATGACTTGCTGTTGATAAGTTAAGGTTTTGTCCGTTACTATTTTATAAACTTCTGTCATAAATAGTGCCTCCTAATTTCACCTTATTATATATCATATTGGCCCTTTTTACACAAGCAAACCTATCTCACCTGTGTATAATAAAGGAAAGAGGATTCCCGAAATGACCAAGAGACCCAATATTCTCATCATCACCACAGATCAACAGCGTTATGATACCTTAGGAATCAATAATCCCATCATCAAGACCCCTGTTTTAGATCGCTTAACCCAAGAAGGGCTCTGTTTTAATCAAGCCTACTTCCCCAATCCAGTCTGTGTTCCAGCAAGATACAATTTATTGACAGGATTATCCTGTAAGCACCATGGCTTTGACGACAATGATTTCGGCCACGTGAGACATATCCCTTTTGATTTACCTACCTTTCCTGAAATCTTAAGTGATCATGGTTATGAGACGATCGCCATAGGTAAGATCCATTTTCAACCCAATCGAGATGCCAGAGGTATTCATCACTATCTTATGATGGATGAGATACCTCATTATCGCGAAGAAGATGACTATGCGATGTATCTTAAACAAAGCCATCCTGAACTTTCTTCAGTTCACGGGGTTAGAGATCCTTTATACATGATGCCTCAAAGTTCGATGGTAGAGATAAAACATCATGGTTCTACTTGGGTCGCAGATCGAAGTATAGAAACCATTAAACGTATTGGAGGAAATAGACCCTTTATGATGTGGAGTGGATTCATTCATCCTCATCCACCATTGGATATCCCAAAAGAACTCTCAGATCTTTATAAAGACGCACCGATTAAAGATTGTATACAAGCGATATCGAAATTAAGTTGGCTCGCTGAAGAAAACAAAAACATCGTCAATTATCCAGATTCTACTTATCTTAAACGATTCAAAGAGCTCTATTATAGTGCCATTACTTATGTGGACACTCAAATAGGACGTATTTTAGATGCCTTAAAAGAAACAGGTGAACTCGACAACACTTTGATTATATTCTGTTCAGATCATGGGGAAATGTTGGGAGACCTAGGGACTTATCAGAAATTCTTACCTCATGACTCCAGTGCTCGTATCCCTATGATTATTCGTTACCCTTCAAAAATCAAAGCAGGAACTAAATCAGAAGCCATGGTGAGTTTAAACGACATCTTACCTACATTGCTTGATCTAACAGGTATTCCTTATCCAGGATCTCATGATCTATTGGGAAAAAGTTTGTTTGACTTAACGAATCGAGAATCAACGATACTAGAACACGGGAGAGGTGATCGACGTTGGCTTTCCATCGTAACCCAAGCTTATAAGTACACCTACTATTATGGGGGTCCTCATGAGGAATTATTTGATCGACTAAAAGATCCTGATGAGCAGATCAACTTGATAGACTCCGCAAATTCAGAGATCTTAAAACTCGTTGATCAGTTTAAAATAGAACTCATCGAATGGGAGATTCATCATGGTTTAGCAGATCATATAGAAGAAGGGAAGTTTATAATCTTTAAACAACCAGTTATTCAAGCTTTCATGGGAACAGGACCCATCATCTTTCCTAAACAAATCACTGACCCTTTAGAGAAAAGTTTGATCTCACCCCTATCTCAACAAATCATAGAAAGCGTAAAAAGAGAAAGTGTTATCGATTTAAGCCAAATAGATTTCTCTTATATGATTCAAACAAAACAATTAAGCTTAGAAGAAGTAGAGAAGATCATAGAAGTCGACAAAGCTACAAAGCAACGACGCTAAACAAGCAACATCTCATTAAAAAGCCATCTCTAAGAGATGGCTTTAAACTACTTTTCTTATTTTACGAAGGTTCCAACAACCTTGATCGTCGCTAAGAATGCGTCAGAATGTGGAGATTTAGCGAAGGCAGCTGTTAAATCAACTCCTGCCACATATCCTTTATGGGCACCGTTTTTCCATTCGCTTACATTGGTTACATCATAGACCTTTCCACTAACAGCAATATAAGCTTTTGCGCCATTCTTACCGTTAAATTCTGCTAAGGTAGTTGTTGTGAATTCAGTAACCGTTTGACCTCCAGTTTGCCCACCCGTCTGACCTCCGGTTTGATCGGTCGTTTCTGGATCCGTGTTAACCTTAGGGGTCGCAGTACACGCTGTCAACAACATTAGTAAACTAAGCAATACGACATATTTTTTCATTTGTGCTCCTTGAGTGCCAT
>CAZXTB010000183.1:0-3270 GCA_964643535.1 uncultured Erysipelotrichaceae bacterium
AATTCAAATCTTTGACGATGGCGCTTTGAGAATAAAGCCAGGGATTATCTTCACCTTTGACCACATAGAGTTCATTGTTTAAAATGTCCTTACCTGCGACAAACCATGGCCCTTCATGAGCGTTGATGTCTAAGCCTTTACGTTGTCCTAAGGTATAATACAAGACACCTAGGTGTTCTCCTAAAATTTGCTTGGTTTCTAGATCGATGATGGGTCCATTTTTCGCAGGAAGATAATTCGTCAAGAAGGCTTTAAAATCTCTCTCTCCTATAAAACAGATCCCCGTCGAGTCTTTTTTCTTCGCGACAGATAAATTTAACTCATCAGCGATGCGTCTAACTTCAGGTTTATCTAGTTCTCCAATGGGAAACAAAGTCTTAGAGAGGGCTTTTTGAGTGATTTGAGCTAAGAAATAAGATTGGTCTTTATTCAAATCAAGACCTTTTAGTAAGGTCGAATGATCTTGATGATGAACCACTCTGGCATAATGTCCTGTAGCGACAACATCAAAACCATTTTTCATGGCATAGTCGAAGAAATGATCGAACTTGATGTGCTTATTACACAGAATATCTGGATTAGGCGTTCTGCCTTTTTTATATTCATCTAGAAAGATCGTGAATACTTCATCCCAGTATTCTTTGATGAAATCAACGCGATGAAGTTTCAATCCTAAACTATTGGCGACATTTAAGGCATCATTGTAGTCTTCTTCTTGCGTACATATTGCCGCATCTAAAGTAGGATTGCCTAAAATATCATTGTTGGTCAATGAATCCCAATTACGCATAAAAGCACATTCAACCTGATGTCCTTGAGCTTTTAGTAAATAAGCAGCGACTGCCGAATCGACCCCGCCCGATAATCCCAGTAATATTTTCACTTAGAAATTATACCAAAATAAATTGATCTTGAGTGTCCTTCTCGAATGATCTTATGGAGTGCCAAACAGGATAAAATTTGATTGGCATATTCTATAATGACAAAATAAGAAACTACTTTTTGAATTTTAGGAGAATTTGGCTTATAATAAATTTTAGCATTGTTATTTTATACACAACTTTAGTGGGAAACTATGAACCATCAAACAATGATGAAAACCATGAATGAATCGACATTAAACATTTTACTTGAGAATGTTCCTTTCCCAATGGTTGTTTTTGATAAACATGAAATACTTTTAAGCAATAGAAAATGTCATGATTTACTCTCAGAGAGAGAATTCAATATATCCTTACCGGATCTGTTTCATCTGTTCCGTAGTGCAAACATTCCAACAAAGAATGAAATCGTTTTATTGGATCGTCAATTAAATAAGCATTGGTTTGAAATGACCGGAGAACTGATTCAATATCGCAATTCAACAGCCATTATGGCCTTTTTGATTGATGTGAGTTCACAAAATAACACTCAAAAAGATGCCGAAAGAGTAACTAAGTTGTACGAACTTATGTTGGAGGTCAATCATTCCATCGTCGATATTGGTGACCTTCAAAGAACCTATAACCTGATCTTGACCAATGCTCTAAAAGCCATAAAGAATTCATCTTTAGGATCGATCATGATCAAAAAGAATGGTTTTCTAGAGTCCATAGCCTATATTGGTTATGGGAAAGACATCGAAAGTTTTCATTTACCTGTGGAACATTCTTTTATCTATCGCTCTACCGAAGGTAAAATGAATCGAATCTGTAATGTGCCTGATTTACAACGCGATGATTTGTTTTACTCGATTACGACTTATGCAGGAGACCTCGTTTATATACGTTCTCATATCTCTGCTCCTATCTACATCAAAGATGAATTCTATGGGATGATCAGTTTAGATTCGATTTTACCCGATGCCTTTGATGAAACGGATGTTGCGACTATGGAATTTATTCGAAAAAATGTACAGATTGCGATCGCAAATCAATTGTTGTTCATAGAAAAATCTCAAATGGCGATGTTTGATCAACTTACGGGTTTATACAACAGACATTACTTCAATGAACAATTTGAATCCATTAAATCCAAAGCTTTACGTTTTAAAGAAAGTTTCTTGTTTGTGCTATTTGATATTGATGATCTTAAGATGATCAATGATCGATTTGGACATTACGTTGGAGATCAAGCCATTTTAAAAATCACCGATTTACTTTTAAAGAATACTCGTAAGAGCGATATCATCGCTAGATATGGCGGAGATGAATTTGTAGGTATATTTTTCGGAACAACGGTCCAGGATTTAAAGGATAAATACGAACATATGAATGAACTTATGTTTGCTGATCCGATCTTCTCTAGTGGAAGAGAACTCCATGCTAGCTTCAGTTTCGGAATCGCTGAATTCCCGCTTGATGGGGAAAACATCAACGATTTGATGGTAACTTCAGATATACGAATGTATGCCAATAAAAAGAATAAAGCGAAAGACATTCATAAAGTACTGTAAAAAAAAGATGATGGCCTAAGGTCATCATCTTTTATGTTATACAGTTTTTAGTCTAGGTTGAGCTAGTTTATCGATATCGACTTCTTCTCTAATTTCACCACATACTTTGTAGTTTCCACATTCTGGTCCACAAGCATCTTTGGCGATACGTCTGAGTTCTGCAGGTACGAAAGCTCCGATTTCTTCTTCGTCATACCCGACCAAGAAGGATTTTTCGTTTAGAATAATGGGGCGTTTTAGTATAGAAGGATTCTGTTGAATGAAACGAACAAGTTCATTGATGGTCATGTCATCGAAGTCAATCTTTTGTTCTTGAACGATCTTGGATCGTTTAGAGATGATGTCCTCGGTTCCATTTTCACTGCGTGTCAACAAATGCTTTATTTCGTTCTCGTTTAAAACCGTAGAGAAGATGTTCTTTTCGACAAATTTCAAATCGCGTTCTTTGAGCCACTGTTTAACTTTACGGCAGGATGCACATCCAGGCGAAGTATATACAACGATCATAAGGTTTTCTCCTTTATTGAATTATAACTGATTTCAGACCTTTGTAAACGATAATACTTGACTATGTTTTAACAAATCGATAAACTTAGAGCCATGTTTATCTTTGAAAGGAAAATTTATGGAAAATACACAGAAGAGGAAATTTGGTTTATTGACCACTGTAGCGATGATCGTTGGGATCGTTATTGGGTCAGGAATCTTTTTTAAGACCGATAATATTTTAGCGGCTGTCGATGGTTCAGTATCCTTAGGCGTTTTAGCCTTTATCGTAGGCGGGGCTGGTATCGTATTTGGAGGCCTTACCATCGCTGTATTGGCGAAAAGAGATG
>CAZXTB010000184.1:0-3263 GCA_964643535.1 uncultured Erysipelotrichaceae bacterium
CGGCAAGAAACAGTATTAGGAGGCCCTATGTCAAACTTCAAACAAACGATCACCCAATTCTATGATGGAAAACTTAAGAGTTTCTTATTTGGAAATCGAAGTGATTATGGACTGGTATTTAAGATCTTGTTGTATATGCTTTTGATATCGATTGGATTTATTTATCTCTATCCGTTGTTGTTTATGTTTATTACCTCAATGAAGAGTCCTGATGATCTCTTGAACTCTATGGTTCAATGGGTTCCTTCTCAAATCTACGTTGGTAACTACATCAAAGCCTTTAGAGTATTGAATTATCCAATCAATCTCGCGATTACGATCTTGATCAGTGTGGTTCCTTCTTTACTTCAAGCCGCAGTGGCTTCCTTGGTAGGCTATGGCTTAGCTCGTTATCGTTTTAGAGGAAAAAACCTTATCTTTATCTTACTGATGGCTACCTTTATCATTCCTGCCCAAACCACGATTATTCCTCAGATGTTGGCGTATAAATCCTTGGGTTTATTGGGTTCAGTCTTTGCGATCTTTCTACCTGCCTTGTTTGGACAAGGTCTTCGTTCAGCCATTTTCATCTTGATTTTCTATCAGACCTTTACGACCTTTCCTAAGGCTCTAGAAGAAGCAGCTCGATTGGATGGGGCAACTGAGCGTCAGATCTTTATGAAGGTTGCCTTGCCTACCGCAACCCCGGCTTTCATTGTCTCGATCATCTTCTCGGTAGTGTGGTATTGGAATGAAACGTATGTAACTTCGATCTTCTTAGCAGGTAAGATTCAAACCTTACCTATGGCCTTAAGTAAATTCGTTCAGGCTTATGAGAATCTTTATCCACAAGGTATGATCAACATCGCAGATCGTTTAAATGAGGCAGTGAAATTAAGTGGAACTTTCTTAAATATATTGCCTTTATTGATCATGTATTTCGTCTTACAGAGGTGGTTTGTAGAATCCGTTGAAAGGTCAGGTATTACCGGTGAGTAAACTATGTACGATTCTCTTAGTTTTGTTTCTTGTGGTGGGATGTAAACCCACAGTCGAAGAACCTAAAGGAAAAACCATCGATGAAGTCATAGAACTAGAAATGCGTGGTTCTTTTGACTTCTTTTGGGATCAAGCCAACACAACGGTTGGGTCTGCAGGTTATGGGTTGGTCAGAGATCGTTATCCTGGATCTGATGGGATTGCCTCTATGGCTTCTGTAGGATATGCCCTAACTGCCTATATTATTGGCGTAGAGAAGGGATACATCACCAAAGAAGAAGGCTATGAAAGAGTTGATAAGACCTTTGATACCTTGATGAGTATGGACAATACAGAAGGTTTCTTCTTTCATTTCGTCGATATGGATTCCGCTGAAAGAGCGTGGAATTCTGAAGTATCTGTCATCGATTCAGGAATCTTGATGATGGGTGTATTAAGTGCTGGGGATTATTTTGATTTATCTGAAAAAGCGACAACACTCTATGAACGAGTAAACTGGGCTTGGTATGTAGATCCTAGTAATCATCAATTCTATATGTCTTATAAACCAGGTGAAGGCTTTGCGGGTCATTGGGACTTCTATGCGGAACAACTGATGTTGTATGTCTTAGGAGCTGCTTCTTCTACTTATCCTACTGGCTTAGATGAATACAATTCGTTTATACGTGATACCAAGAGTTATGGGGGTGGAACCCCGTTTATCCATTCTTGGTTTGGATCTATTTTTACCTATCAGTTCTCCCATGCATGGATCGATTTTAAAGATACTCAAGACACTAATGGGGTCAATTGGTATGACAATTCAGTGGCCGCAACTCAAGCACATTATGATTACGCGCTTAAGGTAGATGAACAACGTTTAACCATAGGTCCAGATGCTTGGGGTTTAACGGCTTGTGATACCCCAAGTGGCTATAATGGACTACTAGGAGCTCCACCATCAGGCTTTGACAACAATCAACATAAAGTCGATGATACGGTTGCCCCTGCAGGAGCCATAGGTTCAATCTTATTTCTACCCGATGAAGTTAAAACAGTGATGTTGAATTATTATAATGTTCAGAAATTATCTAAAGAATATGGATTTGTAGATGCCTATAACCTAACAAAGAAATGGGTAGGAACGGATGTTATCGGGATCGATAAGGGGATTACTTTACTGATGTTGGCGAATTATCAAGACAATATCGTATATAATGTTTCCATGAATAACCCAATCATTTTAAAAGGTTTAGAGAACCTTAACATTAAGAAAGTAAACTAAGATGGCTACGATCAAAGACGTTGCTAGATTAGCCAATGTGGGGATATCTACCGCATCCTATGCCCTTAATGGGAATGGGACAGTGAGTGATGCTACCCGTTTGAGAATCTTACAAGCAGCGGAAGAATTAAACTATCATCCCAATGGAATGGCTCGAAATCTTAAGATGAAAAAGACCCATACGATTGGGGTCTTTATCTCTCGTTTTGGGGGATCTTTCTATGAAGAAATTCTAGAAGGTATCCATGAATCTTCAATGAAAGCCAATTATGAACTTATTGTATGTCCTGAAAGTGAAACCACCCATAAGATTTTGACTCAACGTCAAGTTGATGGGGCCATCATCTTTGATTCTAAAATCAAAAGCGATATTATTGTTCGTTTAGCTGCGAAACATTTTCCCATTGTAACCCTAGATCGAATCTTAGGGGTAGAAAATACGTATCCTTTAATGCCAGACAACCGACAAGGCGCAAAAGATGTTTTTGCGCATCTATACAATCAAGGTTATCGAAAATTCGCCTATATTGCGGGTTCTAAAGATGCCTTTGATAGTATTGAACGTACCGAGGCTTTTCTAGGAGAAGCCAAAACAAAGAATCTAAAAGTAGATAAATACGAAGGTGACTTTACTGAACTGAGTGGATATCTTTTAGGTAAGACCATCATCAGTACCAATGATCTCCCTGAGGCAGTCTTTTGTGCCAATGATCAAATGGCTTTGGGTTTCTTAAGAGCGATGAAGGAATATAATCTATTGGCTCCTAAAGACATCGCTGTGGTTGGTTTCGATGATATTGCTTTAGCGAAATTTATGGATCTAAGCACGGTCGGTGTTTCTAGAAAAGACTGGGGTGCTTTAGCTGCGAAACAATTGATCGAGTTGATTGAAAATGAAAGTCCGTTTAAGTCATATAAGATTAGAGTAAAGCTTATTGAGAGAGCCTCTTCAGGAAAGAAAGAATAGCTATGGATAAATGGAACATCCTTAATGATGAAGTGAAAGGTTCCTTTCACTTTT
>CAZXTB010000185.1:0-3262 GCA_964643535.1 uncultured Erysipelotrichaceae bacterium
TAAAGGGTATGGTTTAAGCAGCGACCACTCTTTAAGACCCCAGATTGCTTCAATCGCGTCGACTGGTTTTGCGTTAACGGCGTGGGTCATAGGACATCGCAGAAAATGGTTAAGTGATGAGGAAGCTCTCGCTCGAGTTAAAGGGACCTTAATAACCTTAAGAGATCATGCGGCCCATTATAAGGGCTTCTTTGCGCATTTTTTAGATCGAGAAACAGGGTCAAGACATCGTTTATGTGAATATTCTACGATCGATACTGCCTTATGTGTCAATGGGATCATTACGGCGGATCAGTATTTTAAAAACGAAGAAATCCATGAATTGGCCAGCAGTATCATTGATCGTATCGATTGGGAATTTATCGTCTTTGAGAAAGAAGGCAAGACCTTGTTTAGAATGGCTTATAATCCTGATCCGAAAGGATCTTATGTGAATTCAAATCAACCAGGATATATCTTTCAATGGGATATGGCTGCTGAACAGAAGATGATGTATTTTTTAGCCGCCAATCGTTTACCCATCGATTTCGCACGAAAGCTCTATGCGGGATTCAGAAAAGAAACCCATGTTTATAAGGGTCATAAAGTCATCGTTAATCCAGCGGGTAATCTGTTTGCCTATCATTTCGCAGAAGCTTGGTTTGATGGGGAAAGATTTCTAGATCCTAGTGGAATCGATTGGTTTGAGAATACCAAACAAGCAGGATTGGCCAATCGACAATTCTGTATTGACCATCAAAAAGAGTATCCTTCTTATCAAAAACTATGGGGTTTAAGTGCTTCTGATGGACCCCAAGGATATATCGTATGTGGCGCTTCTCCGTCTGAACATCCACCCTTTCATAATGGGACCATCTCCATATATTCAGCCCTATCTTCTTTTCCATAAACCCCAAAAGAAAGCGAAGCGATGATGTTTGAGCTTTACTTCAATCATCCTCAAAGCTGGGGAAAATATGGGTTTATCGATGCTATGAATCTAGAAGGTCCTACTCCTTGGTATTCTAGAAAAATCATAGGGATCGATAAAGGATGTTCAATGATTATGATTGAAAACCATATGAATCGCTTTATTTGGGATCTTTATCATAGTTCCCCCATCATTAAGAAAGCGATGCTTGATTTAGGTTTTCAAGAAAGGAAGATTCATGAACGAGATTAAGATTGAGAAGGGGTCATTTTTGATCAATGGGAAAGCTGAAATCATCCACGCAGCTGAGTTTCATTATTTTAGAATTCCTGTATCTCAATGGGAATCTCGTCTTCAATTATTAAAGGATACAGGCTTCAATACCTTAGCGACGTATATCCCTTGGCTTTGGCATGAGATTAAAGAAGGCAGCTTTGACTTCAACGGATCAACCCATCCGATGCGTAATCTCGAATCTTTTTTAGATTTAGCTAAGAAGATGGGTTTATGGATCATCGCAAGACCAGGTCCTTATATAATGGCTGAAACCATAAATGAAGGCATTCCCCCTTGGGTTTTCGAAACTTATCCAGAAGTCTCTGTCATCGATCAAATTGGTCATCATCAAGCTTACCTAAGTTATCTTCATCCTCAAACTGAAAGCCTCATTAAGGCCTGGTATAAAGCCATTTTTACTGTGCTTTCTCCTCGTCAAATCACCAATGGTGGACAAATCATCATGGTTCAATTGGACAATGAAATGGGTATGATTGCCTGGGTTAGAAACATGATCGATCTTAATCCAGATAATCTCAATCGATTCTGTGCTTATCTACACGATATGGACATCGATGTGGCTTCGTCGAAAGTTGTGGATGCCTTAAGTAGACCTAAGGAGAAAGATGACCTTAAGATTTTTAAGGCCTATTCAAGGTATTATCGAGAAGTCATTCGTTTGTATACAGAACGTTTATGGTCGAGTGCGAAAGTGTATGGGATGAATGTCGTGCCTGTCATCAACATCCATGGATTTGGTGATCAAGGACGTAGTTTTCCAATAGGTTTATCTCAACTCTTAAGGGCGATCCAAATCGAAGGTATGGTTTGTGCGACAGATGTCTATCCGATCCACATTGGAGAAGATAACTTTCATCAATTGCTTTTGGTCAATGAAATGACCAAAGCTCTACAAAACAAAGATCAAGCCTTATTCTCAATCGAATTTGAGGCAGGAGGCAATACTGATTTCTCTGGAGCTCAAAGTTCGATGACGGATCTTCATACCCGTTTATGTTTGTCTTCAGGTATGAAAGGTTTCAATCATTACCTCTTTATGGATGGGGAAAACTTGCCTGAGTTGTCTGCTAATAAACGTCATGATTGGGGTCATCCTATACGTAAAGATGGCACTTTTAGATCGCATTATTATCGTTATCCAAAACTTACTAAAATGATGAAATCCTATGGTCAAGCTTTAGTTCTCGCTGAACCGAAGTTTGAAACCAGTATAGGATTTTTGATCGACGACTATATGACAGAGTATTCTTGTGAACTTACTAAACATGAAAATGAAGTACTTCGTCATTTTAGAAACGCGATCCAATTTGATGGGATGGCTCGTTTTTGTGCACTATCTCACCTCAACTTCAATGCGATTGAACTAAGACTTCAGGAGCTTGATTCTGAAAAGAGTCCTCATTTATGGATGATGACCCATGATCGATGCCCAAGAGATGTTCAAAAGAAGCTTGTTGCTTATGTTGAAAACGGGGGAACATTGATTCTAATGGGTCATATCCCAGTCAAAGATGAAAACGATGAGCCTTGTATGATCTTAAAAGAAGCACTATCAATCATCTCACTTCATCAACCAAGCGAAGATAAAATGGATGCGTTTGGTTATACGGATATTCCTGTAGGTTTAATTCAAAGTGTTAAGGGAGACTTTGATGAGGTCTTCGCTTCAACAAAATCCAAAGAAATCATAGGATTTAGAAAAAGAGTATTAAAGGGAAGCGTCTTATTTATGGGAGCAGCACTCTCAACCAATTGTCTAGATGATTTGGATGTCTATCAAAAAATCAGTGATTTAGCAGGATTAAAGCCGTCCCTTGAAAGTTTTGATTGGATCGATATGAGAGTTCTTAAAGGTCCTTTGGGTTCATTTTTTTGTCTCAATAACTACAGTGATGATCCTTGGCTAGATCGTGTGAGCTATAAAGGGAAAACCCTAATGGGAGGAAGACCTTTGGAGCTTCCTGCACGATCTGGTTTGATTTGTCCACTAGATTTTCATCTTAATAAAGATCTCATCATAAGATACGCTACAACTGAATTGTGTGGAATCGAAGA
>CAZXTB010000186.1:0-3257 GCA_964643535.1 uncultured Erysipelotrichaceae bacterium
GAATGTGCGTAAAAGGCTTGGAATTGAAGAATTGTGAAATCTCTAAATCTAATCTCATGTCCTCCGCCATAGTGAACAAACCCCCTAAATCGAAATTTGAAAATGGTTCATTACTGGAATAGTCTTCATTATATACTCATACTACATTGACAGTGGGACTCTTAAAAAATCAATCCATTTCACTCTACTATCTTTATCGGTTCACACTCGAAGTTCCTGATCGTGAATTGTTTCATGATTCGGTACATTCGCTGACTTATTATATGATATCTCCATCCAGTGCTCGTTATTAGTTCATTGGTTGCATTGAAGTCATCCATGCCTTGCGCTACGGAACGCTTAATTTCAAGCAATTCTTCAATTTTATTAGTATAGACAGGTATCCCTGTCGTTTCACATCTAATTAATACCTTTGACTGATTGAAATACTCAAGTGGGGGAAGAAGATGTTTGGTCTCTAAACGATATCCTACAATCTCATCACCTCTTCCCTTAAGTGCTGGAATAAAAACTAGGTTTGTTAAGTTATGTTTCTCAAGTTCGTTTTTCATAGCTATAGAAACAACGAAACCGCCATCTGTCATATTTCCAAGATGTTTCTTTCCGAGACTTTTCCCTTCGATTCTATAAGGCACACTGTATTTAAAATCGTGGTTATAGCACCGCTTCACACAACAAAACTCTATTATTTCATCATCAGCAGGGTATGTAAGGTTACCTACCCACAAAATTAAGTATTCAGCTTCATCACATTCCCGTCGAGTGAATTCCTTCTCCAGATGATAAACACGTTGCTTATTTTGGAAATATTCCTGATACTTTACCTCATAATCAAGTATCAATTGATTTTCAACTGAATCGATAGGTACCCTAACGAGCAACATCGATTCTTCTATCGCATATTTCCCCATTTTGGTATACATTTCTTTGGCATCAGCGATCATTTCCTCGGGTAAAGAACTATCAGGTACAGATGGGGTAAGCGATTTTCGGATGAAAGTTTTCATACTATTGAATCTCCTTAATCCATGTTTTTATGGTGTCAAATAGTTCTGGGTATATCCAGCACACTTAATCAAGAACAGGCAAAAAACATCATTACTTCTAAACATCGATCCATAAGGGACTTCTTTACGACATATATTCTTAATACCTTGTGTTAGCATTGGTAATATAGTTGTGGCGTTTCACATAGAAATGATCATAACCTGTTAATCTACTTTGACTAGATTATTGAAATTTATGCCCGTTAACTGTTATTTACGTTTCTTTTCTTCTAATATCTCTCGGATATTTTGAGGAATGACCCAATAAAGTAAGACCACATACTCGATACCTAATATAAATAGGATTGATCCTACAAAGATACTTATCTTAACCAAAGTGTTCGGATCATAAGGCATCACAAGAATCATCAAACTGATCGGTAAGGCATAGATTCCAATCATGTGAAAGAGCTGTGCTTGATGAAGCCTTTTAGCGGCTTTAGGACTTAGTTTAGAAAAATCTACGATGTAGGTTTTTTCTGCCTCATCCATAAGATAGATGTTGCCTTTTTGATTGACCACGTGTTTCCACGCGATTCTTTGTCTCATGTTCATGGTTTTTTTCTTTCTTCCAAAATGGATCGTAGTTTCTGATCAAATGAAGGATTATCGGTAATCTTATTGAAGATCTGTTGATCTAAGATGGCGTTAGGACCCAAAGCACACATGCCCATGCAACCGGTAAGTTCAAATGAGAATAATCCATCTTCACTAACTTCCCCAATGGGCGTCTTAATCAACTCACTTAAACTCTTTATAAAGGTCTCATCCCCTTTATGACAGGACCTACAAAGCAATAAGCTATGTTTCCCCAGTACTTTGTCTTTGACTTGAGGAAACCACCCAAACAATGATCTAAGTTCATTCTCACTTAAGTCATAGATTTCTTTGATCAGGTGTATTGCCTCTTCGCTTACTTTGCCTTCTTTGACCTTAAGATTAAACAACACTCGTTTAGGGGGAAGGCCTTCTTCTTTCATCATTACAATCGTAGTTTTTAGATCCATATCAATCTCTTTTAAAGAATCCAATCAGTTTTTCTGCCCCTATAACGGTGACGATCATCCAGCAGGTATACGCAAACAAGGCCGTGGTATTGAGATCTAATTTGGCCAAATACAATTGATAACCTAAGCCTGGTTGAACCTGACCTAAGAGTTCCGCCATGACTCCTACTTTAAAACCTAAGGAAACCGCGGTTTGAGTACTTTCGATTAAGTGTGTCTTGATTAAAGGTAAGATGACTTTAAAAAGTCGATGAGGATAGCTTTCAGGAAACAAAGCTCTTAAATCATTGTATTCAGGGAGGGTTGTTTCAATAGCGGTGCTTAAATGACTATAAAGAACTGGGAAAAGTATCAATAAGGTAATGATACTGACGGTCATTTCTCTTGAGAACCAAATTAGAATAATCAATATATAGGTAATATTAGGAATCGTTTTACTAACTAAAATCAAAGGTCTAAACCAAGGTTTAAGTGTAGGATAAGATTCCACCAACAAGGCCATCGTCAACGCTACCACCAAAGCGATAAAAGTCCCAATCAGAACTCTTAATAGACTTATCGCTAAACTGATGTATAAAACTGAAGTCTGAAGCTGTTGAAACATTAAAAATACAACAGAAGAAAAAGACGGTAAAATAATGGCCTTATGGACCAATAATGCCGCCAATTCCCATAGTAGTGCATAGAATAACCAAATTCCTATTTTTTTCATCATTGATATTATACCTTATCTACTTAGACAATGAAAAAGCATACTCATTTCATATAAACTTATTACAAATTATTGAGTTGATCCAAGCGTTGATTTCTAAAATAGAGAAATACATCGATCCCCACCATAAAGAAGTTCAACACATAGAACCCAATGACATAATTGATCTTTCCGCTGAGTAGTTTAGAGCTTATTCCACAGGCATATCCAAATAAGATCATACATAGGAAAAACAAACTCTTGCCTTTGGCTGTTTTTGCCTTATAAGACTTCAAAATCGACATTGGCCAAGAGATCCCAAAACTTACCACCATGAATACTTCAAATAGTTCTGCCATCTTGGCCTCCTAAGAGATATTTTTGATATCCCTGTTGATCTATTTCATATCGATACTGATCTGATGGGGGTAGATTAGGAACTCTAGAAGGTCTAACCCCTTTTTCTAAAGCCATTCGTTTCATCCCAAGACGCTCCATGAGTTGATAAGATCT
>CAZXTB010000187.1:0-1454 GCA_964643535.1 uncultured Erysipelotrichaceae bacterium
AGGTTGAACAGATTCCCAAATATAAACCGAAGACAGGATTTTCTTTTAATAGATTAAGTAAGTAGTTTCCTAAAGTTTTCATGAGGCCTCCTAATACTCAGCTAAGGTCTTGAAGACAACAATGGCTGCTTCAATGCCCTTAACGACTGCTGATGATGATACGGTAGCTCCAGAAAGCGTATCTACTGGAGTTGGAACAGATGAACCTATGACGAGATCAGCAAATTCTTGATCGCCAACACGTGACCCTATCCCAGGGGTATCATTGATGGACACCACTTTGAAACCAACAGCTTCTCCATTTAGATCATATCCAATCAAGAAGGTAATGATGTCTTTATAACCTTGAACGGTAACTTTTAATACAAAGCCTTCTCCTTTAGCTTCATAAACATTGCTTACTTTACCAGAAGCATCTTCGAAGGTAACTTCAGCGAATTCTGTCGCATTAGGGAAGATTTCTTTTAGTGTGGCTTTTACAGCCGCAATCTTCTGTTCTTCAATGATCGGGAAGGTGATACTGTTAACTCCTGCTAAGACAGCTCCTGCTAAGGCAGAAGCCAAAGCTAAGAATAAAGTTAATGAAATGATTTTTTTCATGAAGTGCTCCTTATCTAGGCGTCAAGGCAGCCGTAATGGCAGCTTTGACGGCACGAATGACCGAATCCGTAGTGAAGGTGGCTCCAACGGAGACATCGACACTGTTATCAACGGTGATGGATAAACCTGCAAATTGATTTAAGAAGTCTTGATGATTGGTCTTGTATTCATATTGACCAGAATCACTGAAAGTCACAAAGACTACTGAAACAATGGTCGAAGAAGCAGCATTGATTTTGATCTCAAGCACATTAGGTTGAGGATCAGTTTCCCAATCCGCTTCCAGTACCGAAAAGCCATCCACTTCAACCGTATAGGTAACGATATCCCCAGCGATGCTTGTATTTAGAATGTTGAGTATACCTTCAGCCCCTAAACTACTAAATAGGATAGGATCTCCTAAAGTTGGTTTTTCTTCTTCAGGAACGAAAGGTTCTTTATAAGAGATCGCACCTGTGGTGAATCCTACGGTCAATACAGACACAAGTAGAACAGAAGCAATAGAAATCGCATATTTCTTCATCGATTTCAAAGGCCATCCATCCATGAGGCGATCGATCAAAGGTGTCATCATGTTCATAAACAAGATGGAACGAATAACCCCTTCAGGCAAATTTCCTTTTACACGAATCAAAGTGGTTAATAAAGCAACTCCAAGCGCAAAGATAATGCGTCCTGGGACGGATGTCGGTGAGGTAACTGGATCTGTCAACATAAAGACAGCTCCAAACATCGCTCCTCCAGTAGAGATAAAGAAGAACGGATACCACCAATCCATACCTTTAGCGAACATAATGATGGTCGCAAAAGCAAACAATGAACCGATGAATACAACTGGAACTCTCCAGTCAATG
>CAZXTB010000187.1:1464-3243 GCA_964643535.1 uncultured Erysipelotrichaceae bacterium
AGCCTAAAGATTCCATGACATTGTTTGGTGTAGCACCTGTAACGACATCTGGGAACTGTGAGGCAATGAACCCACCAAAAGCCAAGACAGAGAATGCACGTCCTACCCCAGCAGGGTTAAAGATGTTTTGGCCAAATCCACCAAAGACCAACTTACCCACCAAAGTCGCTACTGCTGATCCAACGAAGATGACATAAAGAGGTTTATTGACCCCCATCATCCCTACAAACAAAAGCGCAGTAACCCAAGGGAAAGACGTCGATAAGTATTTAAAGACATTTTTCTTAGCGTAGAAGAAAGCCCATAAAGATTCAATCGCAACGGCAGTACCTAAAGCGGTCGCAATCATCGCTAACGCATGCCAACCATACTCAGCACCTACGACTAGGAAATAATAAGCAACGTTATACCCTAAAACCAAAGCAATACAGATCGTCAACTCGGTCATGATACGCTGAGTTGATAAAGGTTGATGATAATTAGGAGAAGGTCTAAATGTAAATTTCATGTTGAGTTCCTCCTATTTCTTTCTCAATTGAAGGGCACGTTTAGCACGTCTTACCCCTTCAGTAACGTCAATTCTCGAAGGACAGATATAGGTGCATAATCCACATTCGATACATTGATCAGCACTTAGTTTAGCGATAAGATCCAAATCCGCAGCTGCTTCAGCATTGTTGATGCGAACAGGCAGTAATCCTGCAGGACAGGTATCATTACAACGACCACATCTCATACAAGCAATGGCTTCTTGAGGTTTCGTTTTTAAAATGGTAACAGCGTTGGTATATTGAGTCACAACGAACTGATCCGTTGTGATGGTTTTACCCATCATCGGTCCGCCAGCGATCAATAAGACATCTTCTGATGAATAACCACCTATGGCTTCAACGACATCTTTCACCGTGGTTCCATAAGGAACTCTAACGTTGACAGGATGTTTAAGACCATCCCCTGAGAAAGTTACGATCTTCTCATCGGTAGCTTTACCTAGTTTCAAGGATTGAGCTAAGGTAACCGCTGTTGTCGCATTGTTGACGATAACCCCGATTTCAGAAGGCAATTTATCATAACGTTTATTGGTGTATTTATGAACTAAGGTTCTTTCCCATCCCATTGGATAAAGATCAGGAACCATAAATAATTTAATGTTAGGCTCAGTGGCCAATAAAGCTTGGATCTTGTGACAGACTTCAACTTTATTTTTCTTGATGGCGATAATGGCTTCTTTAGCAGTAGAAGCTTTCAATAGAGCCTTCGTCCCATACACTAAGTCTTCGATGAATTCTTTCATCGTACGATAATCCGCTGTTATATAAGGTTCACATTCAACCGCATTGATGATGAGGGTATTGATTCCAACAGGATTCTTATACTTCATATAGGTTGGAAAACCAGCGCCACCACAGCCTTGTAGACCTGAATTCATGATGAAATCAACCAATTCTTCTCGGCTTGCTTTTTCAAAATCCAAAGGCTTAAAAGCTTGGACTTTTTCATATTTTCCATCATCGTGGATGACCAAATGATCGCAAGGTTTCAAGACGGCATGCATCATTGATTTAACTGGACCAACTGTCCCTGATACTGAAGAATAAATCGGAACAATGAACGGAACTGATCTTTTGGCCAATAATGAACCAACCTTAACTTTGTCCCCTTCTTTAACTAAAACTTCCACAGCAGCGTTGTTTCCATTGGATAATGGAATATATACATCGCCTTTAGGTTTGACAGTTACGATTTCGTTATTTGCTGTCAATTCTTTGTGACCGTTGA
>CAZXTB010000188.1:0-3211 GCA_964643535.1 uncultured Erysipelotrichaceae bacterium
GTTTCTTTATCTTGTAGACCATGAACCAACTCGTTGATAAACCAAGGTCTTCGTAAGATGCCTCTTCCAATCATCACCGCATCACAACCCGTTAATTCTAAGACCTCTTGAGCTCCCTTAAGGGTCTTAATGTCTCCGTTGGCCATGACAGGGATCTTAACTGCGGCTTTAACTTGTTTTATCATCTCATAATCCACATCCCCTGAATACATCGCACTACGGGTTCTCCCATGAACGGAGATCGCAGAAATGCCTGCTTTTTCTAAACCAATGGCCATTTCTACGGCGTTGATGTTTTGTTTATCCCAACCGATACGTATCTTCGCAGTGACAGGTTTCTTTACGCTTTCTACCACTGCTTTCGCAATCGCAAAGGCTCTTTCAGGATCCTTTAAAAGCGAAGCTCCTCCTGAACCTTTTACGATCTTAGGGACAGGACAACCCATATTGATATCGATGATGTCACAATCGGTTTGAGTATCCAAAAAGATGGCTGCTTTAACCATCGACTCCACATCTTCCCCAAACAACTGTAAAGCGATGGGATGCTCATTGGGATAGACTTTGGTCATATCCAAAGTTTTGACGTTGTTGAAACAGATGGCCTTATCACTGATCATTTCACTATAGATTAGTCCTGGTCCATAAAGCGCTAAGATCGATCTAAAGGCAGGATTACTGATTCCTGCCATCGGTGCGACCACCACTTGATTTTTAATTTCGATGTCTCTTATCTTCCAAGCACTCATTTAATTGGTCCTATGGATATGAAGAAGATCTTCTTCGCTAAAGTTATAGCTCGTATTACAGAAATGACAGGTAATTTCAGCGCCTTTATCTTCGTTGATCATCAATTCTAATTCATCCTTGTCGATGGTCGATAAGGCATCATGAAGTCTTTCTTTACTGCAGCTACATTTAAACTGGATCGTTTGAACTCCCATGATTTCGACTTCATCGAAAAGCGCCAAAGCGATCTCATCTGGGGTCATCCCCTCATGGATCATTTCAGAGATGGGACGAAGATGTTTAACCACATCTTCTGTCATCAAGATATCTGTTTCACTCGCACTGGGCATCAGTTGAATGAGTAGTCCTCCTGCGGCTAAGATTTCATTTTCTTTCCCCACCAAGACCCCCAATGAGACAGCCGACGGGGTTTGTTCACTCACAGTAAAGTAGTAAGCGAAATCATCCCCAATCTCTCCCGATTGAAGTTCTACAGTTCCGGTAAAATCTGCTTTCATATGGGTATTACGAATAACACGTAAAGCGCCATCTTTCCCAACAGCTCTGCCTACGTCTAATTTATTGGTTGTTTCATTGATCAAAAGAACCTCTGGATTAGACACAAAGCCTCTTAGTTCACCAAAGGTATTGGCTTCACAAAGAATGGTCCCTAAAGGACCCTTCCCATTGATTTGAACCGTTACGCTTTCTCCTGTATCCTTTAACATCGCTCCCAACATCGCAGTTGCGCTTAAAGTACGACCTAAAGCTGCACTGGCGGTAGGCAGAGTGTTGTGTCGAAGTGCTGCCTCAGCGACAGTCTGCGTAGAATTCACCACCATGATTCGGATCGCTCCGTTTTTAGTCATGGCTTTTACTAAAGTATCCATTTTGTCTCCTTGAATAAAAACCCCTGTTGTCAGGGGTGTTTTGTTTATACGGGTTGAACTTCGATGACTGGGGTATCGAAAGGTTTGCCTTCGACGATGTTTTGGATCTGTTCACTGGTGAGGGTTTCTTGTTCCATCAACACTTCAACGATCTTATCCATCAAAGGACGATTGGCCAAGATAAGGGCTTTCGCCTTCTCATAACCTTCATCGATCAAAGCTCTTACGCTCTTATCGATCTCAAAAGCGATTTGGCTAGAGTAGCTTCGTGTGGCGTTATAATCACGACCCAAGAAGACATTGGCTCCACTGTGTTCATATTGGATTGGACCTAAGTCGCTCATCCCATAAGACATAACCATTTCACGCGCGATTTTAGTCGCTTGTTCAATATCACTGGAAGCCCCAGTTGAAATTTCGTTAAACACGATTTCTTCTGCGACACGACCACCAAGAAGTCCAGTGATCTTTGCGATCAAGTCTGTCTTGGTCAATAAGAATTTTTCTTCTCGTGGGGTCATGAGGTTATAACCACCGGCTGTTCCTCGAGGTATAATGGTTACTTTTTGAACCATATCAGAATCCATACACATAAGCCCTACAATCGTATGGCCTACTTCATGATAGGCAACCAATTTCTTTTCACGTTCACTATAAGTCTTGGATTTCTTCGCAGGACCCGCAATGACACGATCGATCGCTTCATCTAAATGATGCATCGTAATGGTATCCGCATTTTCACGAACAGCCAAGATCGCAGCTTCATTCAAGACGTTTTCTAGATCAGCCCCTGAGAAACCAGGTGTACGTTTCGCTAAAGCAGCCAAGTCAGCTGAATCAGCCAATTTTTTATTTCTCGCATGAACGGCTAGTATCGCAGCACGACCTTTACGATCAGGTAAAGATACCGTAATGGTTCTATCAAAACGACCTGGTCTTAATAAAGCAGGATCCAAAACGTCTGGACGATTGGTGGCCGCAACGATGACGATCCCGGCATTATCGCCGATCCCATCCATTTCAACCAACAATTGATTAAGGGTCTGTTCACGTTCATCGTGACCTCCTCCTAAACCAGTGCCTCTTTGACGACCAACCGCATCGATTTCATCGATGAAGATGATACAAGGCGCTGTCGCTTGAGCTTTCTTAAACATATCACGGACTCGGCTTGCACCGACCCCAACAAACATTTCAACGAAATCAGAACCTGAGATCGAATAGAAAGGCACATCAGCTTCACCAGCAACGGCTTTGGCCAATAAGGTCTTCCCAGTCCCTGGGGCCCCAACCATCAAGACACCCTTAGGAATACGAGCTCCCATCTTAGCGAATTTTTTAGGATTCTTAAGATAGTCGATGAGTTCCATCATTTCTTCTTTTTCTTCATCACAACCCGCAACATCCGCAAAGCGAACTTTGATGTCGCCTTCTAGCTTAGCTTTGGATTTCCCAAAGTCAAAGGCCTTATTGTTATTACCACCCTGCATTCGAGTAATAAAGAAGAAAAATAAGCCTCCCATTAATAGTAAGGGGACAAAGTTGATGAAGAAATCCATGTATGGATTGGTCGCATAAGCATCAATGATCTT
>CAZXTB010000189.1:0-3209 GCA_964643535.1 uncultured Erysipelotrichaceae bacterium
CTCATCAGATCGAACAAAAAGCTTTAGAAGCCTCTTTGTCTTATGAAGACAACTGGGTCGTACCTGCTGTCGTAGGATCCTCCATGGGACTTGATAAGGTCTTCTCACTTAGAAACATCAAAGGAGATCATCGATTGATCAGTATAGGGACATCGATGAGCTTAGCAGGCATCGTTGATTCAAACTTAGAAAGAATCCATATCAATGCTTCAACAGGATCCATGAGTATACAAACTTTGTTTGTGATGAAGTCCTATCTAGATGATTTAGGCATATCCGCTCAAGAGAATGATGTGGTCAAGATCGATCTTAGTCCTCTTATGTTTACCAAGAAAGCCCTTAATCTAGAAGTCTTGGTGAGTGCTTTAAGATTTCAAGACATCTATACCGTCAATGAAGATCTGAGTGTACAGCGTAATCCTTTAGGCTTTATCACTGAATTCTATGGATTAAAAAGCAAAGCCATCGAGAAAGCATTCTTAACCTTTAAGACCATCCTAGAGACAGGTTCAAAGGATGCCTTATATGAGACAACGCCTCATTCTTTTGAGAATACAGAGAAGTTCTTGGATTTTTCTGAAAACAATACGGCCATATTGGAAGTCTTTTTAAAGGGATATGAGGGTAAAAATCTAGTGGTTGATTTGATGTTTATGCATCCGGATCTACAAAGCTCTTTAGCTGCCCAACAATTCAATGTTTATGTCGAAGAGAAATTGATTCCTTTTCTCAATGAGAATGGGATCGCTTATCTGGATCATCGAACAACTTATACCTTAAGTGATTTTGCGGATTCTACACATCTCAATGGGAAAGCTCGTTTAAAATACACCGCTTTGATCGAAAGGGAACTCAAGGAACTTGGTTATGAATGATCTTCTAAAACAATTGCTTGAACTACAGCCTCAAAACGAAGACTATACTGAACTCTTAAAATGGTCACGTCGAATTGATAAACAGGGTCTCGTCTTAGAAGATGCCCCAAGCCTCAAAGTCGCCGTTTGTGGATCGCGTAATACTCAGTTCTTCTCAAAGATCCTTCATGTTTTTTTGATGAATCAAGGTTTTCAAGTCTCAGTTTATGAAAGTGAATATGACAGTATGCGCTTTGAGATTTTAAATCCTGAGAGTGGTTTATATCGCTTTCAACCAGAGATCTTGATTCTATTGCCTAGTTTCAGTGACATCATTCATTTTCCTGCTCTTTTAGATTCCCCAAAACAAGTCGATGAGGTGGTTGAGGAAAGTGCTGCTTATTATAGAAGCCTGTGGGATACGGTATTAAGCCATCATTCATGTGTTATCCTTCAAGCGAATTTTGTCTTACCGATCGAAAATGCCTTAGATCAACTCGAAATCAATGTCCCGTATTCAAAAACGATCTTCTTAACGAAACTGAATCTTGCCTTAATGGATAAACCTAAACAAGTTCATCTGATCGATGAGAATGGTTTATCTAATGAGATAGGGAAAACAAGATGGTTTGATCCAGCCAATACCTTTCTAAACAAAGCACCTTATGCCTATGAATATTTACCTAAAACGGTTTGGATCTATGTCCGTGAGATCATGGCTCTAAGAGGCTCTTATCATAAAGTCTTGGTTTTAGATCTAGACAATACCCTTTGGGGGGGTGTTATAGGAGATGATGGGGTAGAAGGCATTCAATTGGATCCCAATAACGCGGTAGGAGAAGCTTACTTATCCTTTCAAAGCTATGTGCTCAGTCTAAAAGAAAAAGGAGTCATCTTAGCTGTATGTTCAAAAAACGAGGAAAGCAACGCTAAACTAGGCTTTACTCATCCCAATATGCGACTAAAAACAACCGACATAGCTTGTTTTATCGCCAATTGGAAAGACAAGGCTTCTAATCTAAAGACCATCGCTGAGTCGCTTAATGTGAAAACAGATGCCTTGGTTTTCTTTGATGATAATCCTGCAGAACGTCTCATCGTAAAACAATTCTGTCCAGAAGTTGAAGTCATCGAGGTTCCTGAAGACCCTTCATATTATTCCCGTGCTTTATATGATGCCCACGCTTTTGATTGGCCTCAGATCACCAAAGAAGATCTTCTTAGAATCAAAGCTGTAGAAGGAGATCTCGCTCGAGAAAACTTAAAGACTCAGTTTGTTGATTATGATGCTTATCTTAGATCACTTGAAATGAGTGCTTTCGCAGGTAAAATAAACACAGCCCAAATTGAACGTTTCGTTCAATTGACCAATAAATCCAATCAGTTCAATTTAAGAACTCAACGACTATCTGAAGCGGATGTGATCGAACTGATGAAGCATGATGATGTGGCTTGTATCAGTGTTGACTTAAGCGATCGTTTCTCTCCCTATGGGATCATCGCTTGTGCCATTTTAAAGAAACAAGGCTCTCTTGCCTTCATAGAGAATTGGGTCATGAGTTGTCGAGTACTCAATCGAGGGGTAGAAAACCTAACCCTAAATCTTCTGATTCAACAAGCCAAAGATTGGTCATGTGATCGATTGGTTGGGGAATATATCCCCAGTTTAAAAAACGAGATGGTGTCTCAGCATTATCTAAAGATGGGATTTCATCTTATCAAAGAGAACACCTATGAATTGGATTTAAATCAAAGCCTTAATTTAGAAAGCACCATCACTTTAAAGGAGAACCTATGAACCATTTAAGTCAAGTCCAAGAGATATTTAGAGATGTCTTCGATGATGAAACGCTCATCATCACAGAGACCACTTCCGCAAAAGACATCGAAGATTGGGATTCATTGACCCATATTCAATTGGTCACTAAGATCGAGAAACATTTCAAAATACGCTTCACGGTCAGTGAAGTAACCAAACTTAAACAAGTTGGAGACCTGATCAAACTGATCGAATCTAAAAACGTATGATCTCATTGAATTCGTTGATTTTCACAGGGGTCTTAGTCGTTGCCCCATTAGTACTCAATCCACAATTTAAATTCAGAAACTGGATCTTTTTAGCCATCAATCTAAGCCTCTTACTTTTATCGATGAATTCCTTACTTCAAGCTGTCATCACTTTACTGTGGATCTTATTGCCTTATTTTCTTAGTTCTAAACTCAAGAAACCTCATCTATTGATTGGGGTCTTGGTTTTAGGATTCATATATCTGAATCGATATGACTGGATCATATCCACTGTAGGGATTCCTTATTTACTGCCCTTTAAATTATTGGGTTTATCCTACATCTTGT
>CAZXTB010000190.1:0-3197 GCA_964643535.1 uncultured Erysipelotrichaceae bacterium
ATCGAATTGATTGATATGCAGATGTATGGAACCATGAATGGTAAAGCTGTCTTTGATTTTGCTAAGAAGCTCATGGGTTAATGATGGAAGGACTTGAACTGATTTGTTTTCAGATCATCTCAGCCGTAGGTACCGCAAGATCGATCTTCATAGAAGCCATTAGAGAAGCCAAGGAAGGCAAAATCATAGAAGCTAGAGCGATGATTGAGGAAGGGGCAGAAGTCTTTACTCAAGGTCATCATAGCCATATGCAACTCATTCAAAAAGAAGCTTCTGGAGAAAAAACAGAGATCAATCTTCTGTTGATCCATACCGAAGATATGTTGATGAGTGCTGAAAGCTTTAGGATCTTGGCCATAGAATTTATCGATCTCTACGAAAAAATGTATGAAAAAAAATAAACATCTCACACGAGATGTTTTTTTATCGGATTTGACCTTCCCCAAAGATCTTATATTTATAGGAACATAGTTCAACCAAACCAACAGGACCTCTCGCATGCATCTTTTGAGTCGAGATCCCAATTTCAGCTGAGAATCCAAATTCTCCCCCATCGGTAAAGCGAGTAGAGGCATTGTGATAAACAGCAGCCGCATCGACTTCATTTAAGAACCGTTGAGCTAAATTGTGATCTGAAGTGATAATCGTTTCTGAATGTTTGGAAGAATACTTTTGGATATGAACAAGGGCTTCATCGAGACCTTTAACGATCTTGATGGCGATCTTCAAATCGAGGTATTCTGTTGACCAATCTTCTTCAGTAGCTAAACTTAGTGTAGGATCGATTACTCTAGATTTTGAATCTCCTAAGATGATCACTTGAGCTTGTCTTAATTCTAAGATCAGTTTAGGTAAAAAAGTATCAGCGATGGCTTCATCGATGAGGACCTTTTCTAAGGAATTGCATACAGAAGGTCTTGAGCATTTCGCATTCACGATGACTTTGAGTGCCATAGCTTGGTCTGCGCTTTTTTCCACATAGGCGTGACAATTCCCAACTCCAGTTTCTAAGACAGGGACCGTAGCGGTCTCAAGCACTGTCTTAATCAAACGAGCAGATCCTCGTGGAATCAAAAGATCGATGAGGCCATTGGCTCTCATCAAGTCTTTCGCCAATTCTTTATCCGGATCTTCGATGAGCTGAATGAGTTCAGGTTCTAGATCTAAAGATTGAAGTGTAGATCTTAATATCGATATGAAGGCTTTATTAGAGTTGAGGGCTTCTTTACCGCCTCTTAAGACGACAGCACTACCAGCTTTAAAAGCCAAGGCGGCCGCATCGATGGTTACATTTGGACGAGCTTCATAAATCATCGCAATGACACCCATTGGGACACTTACCTTCTGGATAAGTAAACCATTAGGACGCTTTGTTTCTGAGATCAATTGATTGACAGGATCTTCTGCTTGACTCAGTTGAACCAAAGCTTCAGCCATCGAGTCAAGTCGATTAGAAGTCAGTCTTAGACGATCTTTTAAGCTTTCACTTAAATGATCATTGTTGATTAGATCCAGCTCATTGGCTTTTAAGATGAGGTCTTTTGAATCTAGTAGAGCCTTTGATAAAGCCATAAGAAAAGCATTCTTCTTTGATGAATCTAATAGCGCAAGTTTAAATGAAGCTTTTTTCGCTAAATTTGCTTTAATTAGAACTTCGTTCATTGGGCGATAAACAGGGTTCCAATGTCTTCACCCTGTAGGATGTCGGTGATGATTTCTGGATGAGTTCCTAAAGCGATGACCATATGGATATGGCCTTGTGTGGCGATTGAAGCAGCTTTCAGTTTAGTGGCCATTCCACCTGTACCACGCGATGAACCTGCACCTCCAGCTCTAAGATAAACAGAATCATCGATCTTATCGACCACTGAAATCAATTTTGCGTCTGGATGGCTTTTAGGATCCGCTTCATAAAGACCTTCTATATCAGAAAGTAGGATCAAGAGATCCGCATCAATCAAAGTCGCAACTAAGGCTGATAAGCTATCATTATCTCCAAATTCGATCTCATCTGTCGCAACGGTATCATTCTCATTGACGATGGGTAAAATGCCTTTACACAGTAAGCTTTCAAAGGTGTTGATGACGTTGATTCTTTTCTTATCTTCTTCGACCACATCTTTAGTGAGTAAGATCTGAGCGACGATATGACCATACTCTGAGAAGAATTTACTATACAGATGCATTAGTTCACTTTGTCCTACCGCAGCCGCAGCTTGTTTTTCTTGAGTAGACTTTGGTCTTTCTAAGAGTTTTAGTTTACTAACCCCTACCGCAATGGCACCAGAGGTAACCAAAACTACTTCTTTGTTTTGATTTAATAGATCAGAAATGATCTGAGCGAGTTTATCTAGACGATTTAAATTGATGGCTCCTGTCTCATGGGTCAAGGTAGAGGATCCTACTTTAATAACGATGCGTTGGCTGTTGATAAGGGTTTTTCTCATGGGGGGTCACTTTTTTAAGTATTATACGCTTTTTTATTAGATTATGCACAAGCACCTTGAAAGAACTTAGTGGTATAATATTTAAGTTCATTAGGAGGCTTCTATGAAAAAGATTCGTTTGTTTTGCGCAGGGGGATTAACCACGACCTTATTGGTCAATAAAATGAAGGCTGCTGCTTTAGCGGAAGGCTATGATGTGGACATCTCTGCTCATCCTGTTATTGAACTCGATGAAAAAGGAAAGAACTGTGATTTGATCATATTAGGTCCTCAAGTTGCTTCTTCTTTAAAAGAAGTTGAAAAGAAATTCCCAGATAAGAAAGTCATGGTTTGTGATCTTACGACTTTTGGGAATATCGATGGGAAAAAGATTTTAGAGAAGGCCAAACAAGCCTTAGGCGATTGATCATTCTAAACATCCTGTAGGATGTTTTTTTATTGAGTTATATACAGAAGGTAATTTGAACTGAAGTGATACAATAAAAACAGAGGGCATTCTATGAAGAAAATACTGGTCTTATTGGCGAATGGTTTTGAAGAGGGCGAAATGATCGTTCCTGTAGATGTCTTAAGAAGGGCTCAATTTAAAGTCGATTTGATGTCGATAGGGGATTTAGAAGTCACTTCATCTCATGGGCTAAAAGTCATCGCAGATAAATCTTTCTCAGTAGATTATGGGTATGATGCAATCTTTCTACCGGGTGGTCAACCAGGAACTTCCGCGCCTCGTCGATCTCGACGAGATATCGG
>CAZXTB010000191.1:0-913 GCA_964643535.1 uncultured Erysipelotrichaceae bacterium
TTAAACACATAAGGTTTACCTGCCATCGTTACGGTTCCTTCTACTCTCATACAGTTAATTTTTTGATTAAAGTAGAAATGTTTAGGTTTACTAAAAGGCGTTGCGATCACCATCGATTCTTTAGGAGCACTGCTTAAGATAAGTCTTCCTATCAATGGCTGACCTTGAGTAAAGCTTTCTACTTTAAAATCCAATAAACGTTGATTGTCTTTTAAGGTAAACTCGATGATGTATTTCTTATCGACAACTCTTATGTTTCCCTTTGAGGAAGAAGAAGGTAAATTCTTTTTCCCAAAGGTAAAGAACTTCATAAAGCTAGACGTAATTTCTGTCTTCTCATCGAAGTTAAAGAAGGTCACAGAATCCAATCCCATATAGGAATTATCCGCTACCGTAAGCGCAATCCCATAGTGATTATTTCCTGCGAAATAATAATCCCATTCTTTGATTCTTAATCCATTGGCTTTGATGTCTGATCTCTTGTAGATGGGCAACAAAGTTTTCGCATATCCAGGCTCTGCGATATTACCCTCTTTATTAAGTAAAGGGGCTGACTTAACTATTTCGTGTTGCATCGTTGATCAACTTAATTTCTGTGTTTTTTACGATAGAAAGATAAACCACCAAATCCACTGATGATGGCCATATAATAACCTAGGTCATACCAGAATCCAGAATTGGCCACTTCATACATATGGATATTCTTATCGAAGATACTGATGATCAAGGTTAAAGGCGCAAGCCATCCATGCCAAATACCCCATAGGAAACCAGCAGGATTTGCGACCGTAGATGTCCCATCTCCTGGAACACATCCTGAAAGGCTAACTAAGACAATGAGACTGATCACTAGAAATAGAACTTTATTTTTTTTCATGTTTATATCCTCTTTCTTCTTCTCTATTGTATCACT
>CAZXTB010000191.1:923-3195 GCA_964643535.1 uncultured Erysipelotrichaceae bacterium
TATCACTTCAAGAATGTCTCATAAATAATCTAGCTTAAACATAAAAAGAATCCCTATTTGGGATTCACTTTATTCAACGAGATTTCTTCTAAGGCTTCTTTGATTCTTAATAGAATATAGGTTCGATCATCCACAGAACTTTCAAAATCCAGATGATCGACATTGATAACTAAGATAGGTGATTGATCATAAGACGAGAAATATGCTTCATATTTCTCATTGAGTTTTTCCCAATAGGATCTCTCAACGGATTGTTCAAAATCTCGACCTCTTTTTTGAATACGCTTCATGGCCACATCAACACTGACTTGAAGATAAACCAAAAGATCAGGTCTCTTAACTTCATCGATCATCACTTTATAGAGTTGTTCATAGACGCCATATTCTTCTGCTTCCATCGTCCCTGTTTCTTTGTGCATCAACGCAAAGATCCCATCCCCATAGATACTTCGATCCATGACCGCATTATCGATTTGAGCTGCTGCCGTTAAATGTTCAAAACGTTTCGCTAAGAAGAACACTTGTAAAGGAAAGGCATAGCGTTTACGATCATAATAGAAACGGTCTAAAATTGGATTATTAACCACAGGTTCAGGAAAAGGCGTGAACCCTTCCTCAACCAAATAATTCATGAGCGAACTCTTACCTACCCCTACAACACCCTCGATGATCAACATAGGATCTCCTTAAATCTTTAGTAAAGATTATATCTTTATTTAATACTTGATTTGGCTTTCTTTAATAGATAATCTAAAACATTCTTATCTACGATATTGCCTTCGTTGATTCTTTCCTCAAAATTCTCCCATCCACAGAAATCACTAAATGCTTTTTTGGTGGGTTCATTGTATTGCCCATTTAGAGGTCCTTTATAATACCCACACACTTTAAGTGCTTCTTGAATCTTTAAAGCGATCTTCTCATCGACGAGTTGTTTATCTGCTTCGTCTGTCTTATTAAAATACATTTGATGTAGATGAAGAAGCGCCATAAGTTTTTTTATGGGTTGAGGATCATCATCGACTCTTAAATCGATGTATCGATCATTATAACCTCCATAGCCACCATTGGGTTTAACCACCAAAAGCGCTGCGGATTGTCGACCTCTTCTGTCTCCTCCAACCTCTTGAGCAACTTCCAAAGCTTTAACCAAACGAATCGCAAGAGATCCAGGTGTCGCTTTAAATGTCTTCGCCAAAGCGGTTACGGTATCTCTACCCACTAGGATATTGCCTTGACAAGCAAGGTTCTCTTCTGCGATGCCTCCCGCATAATCAAAACAGTTCTTACCGGTAAAGGTAGCAGATCCTCCTTTAGAGTCAACAATCCCAAATTGTCTATCTTCGATATGAGGATCGCGTGCTTTAAGAGAGTCACATACCTTTTGGGCAGAATACCCTTTTTGAAGCAAATCTAGGCCAACAGGTCCAAATTCTAAATTCGCTAAAGCTTGGGTTGCGATCGCACCCACATTCGCTCTCGCCCAAGGAACAGCGGATCCTACAGCTAAAAACTTCGACGAAACTGCGATCCCGATTTCCCCAGTCAAAGGATCTCGAGCGACGATTGAAAAAGTTGCGATGGTTTTCATAAACTTCCTTTCATACAAACTCTAGATAATCTAAGTTCATCATAACACATCCTAGAGTCTCATTTGAATCTAGAAGCACCCTCAAACTCAGCTCTTTTAGCACCCGTTCATCTTATCCTTTATAATGGTTTATATGAGGACACTTTATGGAAACTTTGATTGAGAAAACAAACGCTTACGTTAAAACCCTAATGAGTCAAGAATCAACAGGTCATGATTGGTGGCATACTCAACGTGTCTGTGATATGGCATTAAGAATAGCGACATCTGAGCAGCTTCCTTTAAACCTAGAAGTTATCCATTTAGCGAGTCTTCTTCATGACGTCAAAGACTATAAACTCTCAGGAGATGAATCCGCAGGACCACAAGCTGCGCGAGATTGGTTAATGTTGAATGAAGCCCCAATAGAGCTCATCGATCAAGTCGTAGAGATTATTTCCACACTATCCTTTAAAGGAAAAGTTCATCGCCCTATGAGCACCAAAGAAGGCGAGATCGTTCAAGATGCGGATCGTTTAGAAGCCGTAGGCGCCATAGGGATCGCCAGAGCCTTTGCGTTCGGGGGAGCTCAAAAACGTGAGATCTTTAATCCTACGATTGCGTTTCGAGAAAACCTAAGCTCTGAGGACTATAAAAATAAATCCTTGCCGACCACCAGTCTTAATCATTTTTATGAGAAGC
>CAZXTB010000192.1:0-3149 GCA_964643535.1 uncultured Erysipelotrichaceae bacterium
AAGAATCCTCTAAAGATTTGAGACAAGATAACACCAGAGTTACCTCTAGCTCCCATCAACAATCCTTTAGATAAGGTTTTTGAGATTTCGCCGATATGAGTACTAGGATGAGCTTGTGCTTCTTTGACACCCGCAGTGAAGGTTAAGTTCATGTTGGTGCCGGTATCTCCGTCTGGGACCGGGAATACGTTAAGGGCATCTATTTCACGATGGTGGTTACTAAGATTGTTGGCCCCGCTGACCAACATCGCTTTAAATTTATTACCGTTGAGTTTTTCCATGGGTTTATGAGATGACTCTCACTCCTTGGACATATACGTTCACCGATTTAAATTTGACTTCCAGTGTCTTTTCAAGGACGTACTTTACCTTTTTTTGAACTTCATAAACAACTTCAGTGATTTTAACACCATAGCCTACGACAACATATAAATCCAATTCTAATTGTTTATCGGCGCTTTCTCTGACGACGATCCCTTTGGAATAGTTCTCTTTCCCCAAGAGTTCAGCCAAACCGTCTTTTAATATTTTCTGAGAAGCCATACCTACAACGCCATATGATTCCATAACGATACCACCCGCTAATGTAGCGATGGCATCTTCGGATATTTTAATACTCCCTAAGTCAGTTTCTTTTTGTATAGACATAATAACTCTCCTTAGCCTTATGTATAATATAGCATAATCCCTCACTTGTAAATATTAATGAGTTGGGCACTCAGACTTTACCAAACTGAAACTGATGTCCGCAATGGTGAAACAACTGTTCTTTTCATTGGTCATTTTAACCACTTGTAGATACTTATCTAAGGAAGAAAGGGCTGAAAGGGGGGCAAAAACCATATTTCCCTCTTGCATCATGAGTCTCATCTGAGGTTCATTAAAAGCCGTTCTTTCTTTATGGATCTCAGAAATATTCACCAAAATTTCATCATTTAGTGTGCCTAAAATAAGAGCTAAATCGATGATTGCATCCCCATCTTCCATTCCTATGACCAAGGGTAGATTCATATTGAGTAATAAACGATGATTATTCATATTGATAAATTCACCTTGATCACTCAGCATCACAAGACCTGTCGTCAGCACAAGCAAGGCGACTCCCCTTTTCTCGATAAGGTCTATTCTTAGGGTATTTTGTGATTCAAATGAGACTTGACCACTTAAGACGAGATCTAATTCATTCAAACGATCTTGTAGTTTCACCAGATCTAGTTTCCAAAGTGAAGTTGAAGTTTCTATTTGGAGCTGATCTAAGATTTCTTGTTTGGTAAGAAGATGATTACCCAAGATTTCAATCTGATTTAAAGTACTTAAAGATGTCTTCAGATATAGTGTCGATAATAAACCAAGAGTAAGGGTCAAAACAAAAACAGCACCTCTTTTTAACCATCGATTTCTTTGAAGTTGTTTCTTTAGTTTCTTTCGTTGAAGGATTAAAACATCAACAGATTCTAGTTGAGGACCACTTAATTTGATCTCTTCAGTGGAAGCAATACGCTCAAAAGGCGTTAAACGTTCATTATCCATGAACCAATTCCAAGATCCATTGAATCATGTCTTCAGCGGCGTCACCTTTTGCGAGCTTCAAGGCATTTGAGCGCATTATTTCTAATCGTTTAGGATCGTTAATCAAGCTTTGAGCACGTTGAAAGAGTGAATCCGCATTAAGATCCTTCTCTTGTATTAATTCGCTTGCTTGGGCATCAAAAAGGGCTTTGGCGTTATGATATTGATGATTGTTGGGGACATAAGGACTAGGAATAATGATCGAAGGCATCCCAAAGACAGAAAGTTCAGCAGCTGTCGTAGCTCCACCTCGACAAATGATCAAATCGATTTGAGTCATCAAAGCCAATTGATCGACATAAGGTGTTATCACAATGTGTTTCATCGGAGATACTTTATGAAGAAAGTCTTCATAATGTTTCTTGCCTGTCACATAGATGACTTGAATTTTGGCTTTACTAAATTTCTCCAAGGATTCAGGTAATATCGCATTGACGGACTCAGATCCTAATGACCCCATAACGATCAAAATTGTCGGTAGTTTAGAATCTAAACCATAAGCTTTATTAATATCGATTTCTTGATGATGTTTCTTGATTTCATAGGTCCTAGGATTGCCCAATAGACGTGTCTTATGTTTAGGAAAGACAGAATAATTAGCCTCATAGGCACAAACGATCGCATCGACGGAGCCCATTAAAACTTTATTGGCTTTCCCAACGATGGAATTTTGTTCATGAAGCATCGTTTTGATGTGTAAAGCATGTGCTGCCTGCATCACAGGAACACAGACATAGCCTCCAAAACCAACCACGATATCAGGTTTCCTATCTTTTAGTAGAGCTTTCGCCATGGCTTTACTCTTAAACAAAGCCAATAAGGCTAAGACTTTCGCAAAAACAGATCCATTGAACCCTTTCGCTGGTAAGCCAATAAAATCAAAGCCTAAAGCAGGGATCTCAGTGGCTTCCATTCGATCATTATTTCCTACAAAAAACAATTCAATCGTAGGATCTTGATCTTTTAAAGCATGAGCTAAAGAAACAGCAGGATAAATATGGCCTCCGGTTCCACCGGTTACAATACAGATTTTCATAGCGTACTCCTGACTCGATTATATCAAAATCAGCTCCAAGTTTCGAGTGCATAATGCTACAATAGACATATGATCTCTTATAAATGCCTATTATTGGATCACGATGATACGATCGTAGATTCCACTCGAAGTGTTCATTATCCAGCGTTTATTAAAACGCTTAGTACTTTAAGACCCACTAAAACGGATCTCTCTTTTGATGATTTTATTCAAATGTGTCATGAGTTGGGCTTTGAAAAGATTTGTGATGAGGTCTATCATTTCGATTCAGATGAACTTAAGATTGAATATGACATTTGGAAACAGTACACCAAAGCCACCATCCCTGCCCCTTTTGACGGAATCAAAGAGATCCTTCAAGCGTATGTAGCACAAGGGGGTAAGATCGTCGTCGTTTCTCATTCAGAAAGTACTGAAATTAGAAGAGATTACCTAACTCATTTTGGTTTTGAACCAGATCTTATCTTTGGTTGGGAATTGGGTTCTGCGTTAAGAAAACCAAATCCTTATCCTCTTATTCAAAGTTTAGAGAAACTTCATCTAA
>CAZXTB010000193.1:0-3147 GCA_964643535.1 uncultured Erysipelotrichaceae bacterium
AATGAATAAACTCATCAAAAGCACGATGGGAGATGGACGTAAAATGGAAGTTCATTTTATTCAAAACGGATCTCAGGTCAAAGTAATAGAATCATTTGAGACTGAGGATGAAAACAGTATTGATCTTCAAAGACAAGGATGGCAAGCCATCTTAGATCGATTCAAAGCTTATGTTGAAACTAAGAAACAAAATGTGACCTTATGATCAAACTCAATAACTTCATCGACTTTAATGGAAATGCGAAGGAAGCCATTGCTTTCTACATCGAAGTTTTCAAAACTAAGTCTCCTAACATCGTGTATTTTAAAGATGTACCTTCCAAAACGAATCTAACTTTGGAGGATGAACAAAGAGTAGCTCACGCCAATCTACAAATAGCCGGATTCACAATTATGATCTCTGATACAGACAGAAATAATCCAATTAAAGTTGGAGAAAACATTACCTTTTTTATTCAATGTGATGACCTGGATGAACAAAAAATCATCTATGAAAAACTTAAAGAAAATGCGACTCTTATGATACCTCTATCTGAAACCTTTTGGAGTAAGTCCTATGCTTATTTGATTGATCAATTTGGAATAGGTTGGCAATTGAATTATGATGCCCCAGAAAGAAAAGACTAGTATGCAAAAAATAACCCCCTTCCTTTGGTTTGAAGATCAAGCCATAGAGGCAGCGCAGTTTTATGTTTCAATATTTAAAGATTCTCGACTCTTAGATGACATCGATGAAGAAGATTCCTCAATTTCTTTTGAGTTATATGGGCAACGTTATATCGCCTTTAATGGAGGACCTTATTTTAAATTTACTCCTGCTATTTCTATGTTTGTAGATTGTGTTGATCAAGAGGAAGTCGATTACTACTGGGATAAACTTACTGAAGGCGGAGAAGCTGGACAATGTGGCTGGCTGACTGATAAGTTTGGGGTCTCTTGGCAGATTATTCCATCTATTCTTTTTGATTTTCTAAATCATCCTGATCCCATAAAAGCTCAAAAGGCGATGGATGCGATGTTAAAAATGAAAAAACTCGATATCGCTGCACTCAAAGCTGCCGTTGAATCTTAAGTGTTCTAAATGAACACTTTTTATTTATATTGATTGCTTCTGTTTTTGCTTTAACTGCTTTATGATATAGTTTAGTTAACCATTAGGAGAAACTTATGTTAAAACATCAACCTTGGATACACTTCGCCCCTGAAATGCTTTTAGAATGGAAACAATCTAGAGATGAAGGACGTGATGTACGCTTATTAAAATCGATCTGTGAAGAAATCGCAAAACGCGCTAAAACAGAAAATCAAGAAGAAATAGCCAAATCATTAAAAGCTCAAATGGATAATGCGCCAATCATTAAAGGGTATCCTTTTATTGAACCTTCAGATTATGCTGGCATACAATCAGCTAAACCCAATCGTAGACATGCGTTTAAATTGGAGCTTACTCAAGAACAACTAAAAGATAAACTCGCTGGAGCTTGGATTGGCCGCATCAGTGGCTGTCTATTGGGTAAACCTGTGGAAGGTTGGCAAAGTAAGGATCTTCATAAACTACTAAAAGATACCCAGAATTTTCCTATGAATCGTTACATCTTAAAGAAAGAATTTACCCCTTATTGGGAAAAACAAGCCAATCAAAATGCAACTTGGGCTGACAACATCAATGGGATCGCACCGATCGACGATGATACCAATTACACCGTATTTGCCTTGAAATTGGTTCAAACTTATGGGAAGGAATTCACAGCCGATGATGTCTTAGAGGCGTGGTTGAATTGGATCCCTATGTTGGCAACCTGTACGGCTGAACGTGTGGCTTATCGTAATGCTGCCATGGGTTTATTGGCACCTGATACGGCGACTTACCTTAACCCATATCGCGAATGGATCGGAGCTCAGATTCGAGGAGATTTCTTTGGATACATTAATGTTGGAGATCCAGATCTAGCTGCTGAAATGGCTTTTAGAGATGCTTCGATTTCACACATCAAAAATGGGATCTATGGAGAAATGCTTATGGCTGCGATGATTGCTGCTGCAGCAGCAAGCGATGATATCTTAACCATCATAGAAGCAGGTCTTGATGAAATACCTGCCAGAAGTAGATTACGCAAAGACATTCAAGTTGTCTTAACATGGTATAAAGAAAAACTGACTTACGAGGAGGTCATACAACAGATACACAAGCTCTATGATGAAGGTGACAGTCATGGATGGTGTCATACCAACTCCAATGCGATGATTGTCGTTACTGCCCTTCTATACGGTGAAAAAGACTTTGGGAAGAGCTTATGTATGGCAGTTCAACCTGGCTTTGATACCGATTGTAATGGGGCAACAACAGGCTCCATCTTAGGAATGATCTTAGGAGAAGCTAATATACCTCAGCTTTGGTCAGAACCTTACAATAAAACATTGGCGACAGCCATCATTGGACACAACGTTGTCTCCGTTGATGACTTAGTAAACCAAACCTTAGACTTAATAAAAAAATAGGCCACATCATGTGGCCTATTTTTCTATTCTTCAAATTTCAACATATGATTCAGTTTAACTTGTTTTGTTTTTAGATACTGTTCATTCTTATCGTTGTGATTGAGTTGGATTGGAACTCGTTCTACGATCTCAATCCCATAACCTGATAAACCAACGAGTTTACGTGGATTATTGGTCATTAGACGTAGCTTTTCAATCTTGAGATCAGCAAGGATCTGAGCCCCTATCCCATAGTCACGCATATCAGCCGCAAAACCTAAAGCGAGATTCGCTTCTACGGTATCCATACCTTGATCTTGAAGTTGATACGCACGGATCTTATTGATAAGTCCTATGCCTCGTCCTTCTTGACGCATATAGAGTAATACACCTCGTCCTTCTTTTTCGATGGCTTTCATCGCAGCGTCGTATTGTTGACCACAATCACAACGCAAAGAACCAAAGGCATCCCCTGTCAAGCATTCACTATGAACCCTAATCAACACAGGTTGTCCATCCGTAATGTCTCCTTTTACCAAAGCCACATGATGTTCCTTGGTTAAGGTGTTTTCATAACCTACGATGGTGAAGTTTCCATAGCGAGTAGGTAGATTAGCACTGGAGGCTCTTTTGATCGTAGACTCTCTTTGTCTACGATGTGCGATCAAA
>CAZXTB010000194.1:0-3131 GCA_964643535.1 uncultured Erysipelotrichaceae bacterium
TTCTACTGACATTTCAAATCCTCCTAAGGAATCTTACTTATTATAAGTTGATTCAGATGATAATGCAAGAAATAAAAGTGTGTCTGACATAATTGTCCATAATCGTTATGATATAATATTTTATGCTTTTAGATGAAGAAAAAGAAAGAATGGTGAACGAGTCATGAGTACACTTAATATAAAGAATTTACATGTAGAAATAGAAGGAAAAGAGATCCTAAAAGGGGTCGATTTAGTCGTTAATAGTGCTGAAATCCATGCCTTAATGGGCCCTAATGGAAACGGTAAATCAACGCTTTTAGCCGCTATAATGGGCCATCCTAAGTATACGGTCACTCAAGGTGAGATCACTTTTGATGGACAAGATGTTTTGAAGATGGCTGTCAATGAAAGAAGTAAGATTGGACTCTTCTTAGGGATGCAATATCCTATGGAAGTTGCAGGAGTCACCAACTCAGATTTTCTTAAGGCAGCACTGAATTCTAGAAGAAGCAGCCCTATTCCTTTGTTTAGTTTTATTCGTACTTTAGAAAAAGCCGTTAATTCACTTCAAATGAAATCTGATTTGGCTCACCGATATGTCAACGAAGGTTTCTCAGGTGGTGAAAAGAAACGCAATGAGATCCTACAAATGATCTTATTAGAACCGAAAATTGCCATGTTGGATGAGATCGATTCTGGTTTGGATGTCGATGCGATGAAGATCGTAGCGTCAGCCATTCTAGAACAGTCAGCTAAATCCCAATTGGGACTCATCATCGTCTCTCACTATGAACGTTTCTACCAACTCATTCCTCCAACGCATGTCCATGTCATATTGGATGGAAAGATCGTCTTAAGTGGAGATCAAGAATTGGTCAATCGTATCGATACAGAAGGCTATGATTGGATCGCTCAAGCTTATGGGGTCCAAATCGTTAAAGACATCAAAACAAGACCTGTAACTGCGACGTCAATAGGTACTTGTGCTGTTAAAGAAAGAGGGATGGAATAATGCCTCTCACATTGAAACAGGGAGCTCAACGGACTTCTCTGAATCAAGACATGGAAATCATCACTTTAGAAAACACTGTATCTTCATTGGTGCTTGATTTTAAGGATGAGATCTCAGCTTCATTAAACGTTACGATTACTCAAGGATCGACGCTTGATTTGTTTTGTTTCAACACATCCAATCGTTTATCGATCACAGAGACATATACTTTAGAAAAGGATGCCATTTTAAACTTATCTTATGGGGATCTTACTCAAGGTGAGACCCAAAGAACTGTTCAAGTCAATCTTGAAGGTAAAGGGGCTCAGGTTCAATTGAACTCAGCGACCTTGATTACCTCAGATACGAATCTTAATTATCGCTTTAGTCACAAAGCTCAACATACCCAAGGCGACATGAAGAACTATGCGGTCATGGGAAAAGGGGGTAACTTAAGTCTCTATGCAATCGGTCATATCGAAAGCACAGGCGGGTTTAGTGAAACCCATCAAAACACAAGGGTCTTAAATCTAGAAGGCTCTAAGAAAGCTTCTGTTTATCCGCATTTGATCATCGACAACAATGAAGTCCAAGCCAGCCATGCGGAAAGCACAGGTCAAATGGATGATGATCATCTCTACTATCTACAATCTCGTGGATTAAGTGTCGATCAAGCCATACGTTTAATGGTCAAAGGCTATTTAAGCTCAGTGACCGATAGTATCAACGATGAAGCCCTTAAGACCTTGATCTTAGAACAAATCGATCAGAAGGTGGAAGAACTATGCTAAATGTAAAAGAGATTAGAAAAGATTTCCCGATGTGTGTTAAACAGGATGCGGGTAATGGCAAAGTCTATTTAGACAATGCCGCTACAACCTTTAAACCTTATAGTGTCATCGAAGCAGTGACTCGTTATTACACCGATGAATCTGTCAACATCCATCGAGGTGATTATGACCTCTCTTATCAAGTTTCAGATGAGTATGAACAAACTCGTAAAACAGTCGCTCGTTTTTTAAACTGTGAAGAAAGAGAAGTCATCTTTACTTCAGGTGCGAGTGCTTCTTTGAATTTATTTGCCTATGGTTGGGCTCAAAAGTTTCTAAAGAAAGGCGATGTTATTCTGTCTTCTGAAGCTGAACATGCCTCCAACATCTTACCTTTGATGAAAGCTGCAGAACTGACAGGCGCTACGATCGAGTATATCCCTTTGACAGAAGAAGGAGAGCTTACGATCGAAGCGTTTAAAGGAGCCATGCATGATAAGGTCAAACTGGTCTCGATTGCGCATATCTCAAATGTCTTAGGTTTTGTTCATCCCATCAAAGAACTCACGAAGATTACTCACGCTTATGGGGCCATCATCTCTGTTGATGGGGCTCAATCAGTCCCTCATATCAAAACAGACGTCAAAGATTGGGACATCGATTTTCTATCTTTTTCAGCCCATAAGATGTTGGGTCCTACAGGAGTAGGGGTCTTGTTTGGAAAGTATGCCTTATTGGATCAAATGGATGCCTTTATGTTAGGCGGAGGCAATAATGCCCGTTTTGACATCTGTGGAAACATCCAATTGAAGAATCCTCCGTTTAAGTTTGAAGCAGGAACACCTGCCATCGAAGCTGTCTTAGGTTTAAAAGCAGCCATCCTCTACTTAGAAAAAGTAGGCATGGATGAGATCGAAGCTTATGAACATGAACTAAAGACTTACGCTGTATCTAAACTAAAAGATCTCAAAAATGTGATCCTGTATAACCCTCATGCGGGTACAGGCATCATTACCTTTAACGTAGAAGGTATCTTCGCTCAAGACACAGCCATTTATCTTAACTCTAAAGGCCTCATGGTTAGAGCAGGCAATCACTGTGCTAAGATCCTGGTTGAAGTCATCAAGACTTCAGAAACCGTTAGAGCTTCTGTTTCTTTCTACAACACCAAAGAAGAAGTCGATCGCTTGGTCGACGCTTTAAGAACCATTACCTTGGAACAGTGCATCGACCTGTCCATCATGTAAGGAGGAAGCATGTCCGATTATCTCAAAGATCCTCAGATCCATCGTGAAATCATCATGGATCATTATCAACACCCTAGAAATCATCACTTAAGTGAAGATAAGACCTATCATAAAGCCCATATGGCTTCAGAATCTTGTATC
>CAZXTB010000195.1:0-3108 GCA_964643535.1 uncultured Erysipelotrichaceae bacterium
TACCTTAGATCTTGAAAGAGAACGTGGGATCACGATCAAGCTCAATGCGGTTCAATTGAACTATACGGCACTTGATGGGCAAGAATACATCTTTCATTTGATCGATACTCCTGGTAATGTGGATTTTACCTATGAAGTTTCTCGTTCATTGGCAGCCTGTGAAGGCGCCATCTTGGTGGTCGATGCGGCTCAAGGAATAGAAGCTCAAACCTTAGCCAATGTATACTTGGCTTTAGACAACAATCTAGAAATCTTACCTGTCATCAATAAGATTGATTTACCTAGTGCTCAGCCTGAACATGTGCGTCATGAGATCGAAAATACGATTGGATTAGATGCGACAGAAGCTCCTTTGATTTCCGCTAAAAACGGGCTCAACATCAGAGCGGTCCTTGAACAAATCATTGAAAAAGTACCCGCTCCTCAAGGCGATCCTGATGCACCTTTAAAAGCTTTGGTTTTTGATTCAATCTATGACTCCTATCGAGGGGTTATCAGTTATGTGCGTATCAAAGAAGGCTCCATCAAAGTTGGAGACAACATTACCTTTATGGCCACTGGTGCCAAGTATCAGGTCACTGAAGTCGGGATTAGAAATCCTAAAGAAGTGAAGACCGAAAGTTTATATTGTGGAGAAGTAGGTTGGATCGCAGCTCAAGTCAAGAGCGTTAAAGATGTCCACGTAGGGGATACGATCACCCAAACCGACAATCCTGCCTTGGTGGCTTTACCGGGCTATCGTACTCTAAACTCGATGGTTTTCTGTGGTTTATATCCAGTCGATACGAATCGTTATAACGATTTAAGAGATGCCTTAGAAAAACTTCAACTCAACGATGCGGCTTTAAAATACGATCCAGAAGCTTCTCAAGCTTTAGGTTTTGGTTTTAGATGTGGATTCTTAGGTTTACTTCACATGGATGTCATTCAAGAAAGACTTGAAAGAGAATACAATCTAACCCTCATCGCGACAGCTCCATCTGTGGTTTATCACACCTATCTAACCGATGGGACGATGCAGTTGACAGATAACCCTGCCTTGTTGCCGGATGTTCAACGCATCGATCATATGGAAGAACCCTTTATAAAAGCCACCATTATGGCCCCTAAAGAATATGTAGGGCCCATTATGGAGTTGTGTCAGAAAAAACGTGGGATCTATCAAGAGATGTCCTACATCGATGATACCCGCAATACCTTGATCTATCATTTACCTTTAGGTGAGATCGTTTATGATTTCTTCGATAAACTAAAATCTGCTACCAAAGGTTATGCTTCTTTCGACTATGAACTGATTGGTTATCAAGAATCGAAATTGGTTAGAATGGATATCTTGATCAATGCGGAAACCGTCGATGCCTTATCGATCATCGTTCATAAAGATTTTGCGTATGGTCGTGGTAAAGTCATCGTTGAGAAACTTAAGACTTTGATCCCTAGACAACAATTCGAGATCCCTGTTCAAGCCGCCATCAATCAAAAAATCATCGCAAGATCAGACATCAAAGCCTTACGTAAAAACGTTTTGGCGAAATGTTATGGAGGCGACGTCTCTCGTAAAAAGAAACTTCTAGAAAAACAAAAAGAAGGAAAGAAACGCATGAAGAAGGTAGGGTCAGTTGATGTCCCTCAAGAAGCCTTCATGGCTGTTTTATCCATGGAAGATTAATGCGAGATCTTTTAGATAAAATTCAAGCTTTACGCATTCAAAAAGGATGGGATCTTACAGATACCCCTGAGATCTTAGCGAAATCAATCGTCGTAGAAGCGGCTGAATTATTAGAATGCTACATGAATGAAGAAGTTGATCTACAAGCCGTTAAAAGTGAATTGGCAGATGTTTTGATGTATGCCTTATCCCTATGCAACGATTTAGATCTTGATCCTGTAGATGTTGTTTTGGATAAATTTCAAAACATTCATGAACGATACCCTGATAAACCATGACCAAAGCCCTTTATGTTCATGTTCCGTTTTGTGATAAGATCTGTGCCTATTGTGACTTTACGAGAGTGGTCACTCATCCTAAACTGATTTCAGAGTATTTAGGCGCTTTAAAAGCTGAACTTGAATCTTATCCTCTAAACTTTTATAAAACGATCTACATTGGTGGAGGAACTCCCACTGCTTTAAACGAGAAAGAATTGACTATACTATTTGAGATATTAAAACCATCATCTAAAATGGTTCATGAATATACCATCGAAATCAATCCTGAATCTTTGACTTTAGATAAAGTTAAAGTCATGAAAAGATATGGGATCAATCGAGTAAGCTTAGGCGTACAGACTTTTGATGAGAATGAACTAAAACTGCTTCATCGATCACATACCTTAGAAGACATCATTTCAGCCATCAATTTATTAAGAACCCATCAGATCACCAACATCTCCATCGATCTCATCTATGGTTTACCATTACAAACCCTAGAAAGCTTTGAAAGATCCATCCATGAAGCCTTTAAACTACCCATCACGCATCTTTCTCTCTATAGTCTCACCATAGAACCTCATTCTGAATTCGGTCGTCAGAAGCTTACAAAGGTCTCTGATGAGATGGAAGAATCGATGTATTTTAAAGCCATTGAGCTTTTTAAGTCCTATGGCTTTCATCAATATGAGATCAGTAACTTCACCAAAGACAAACCCTCTAAACATAACACGGTGTATTGGCACTGTGAAGATTATCTTGGGATAGGTCCAGGAGCTGTATCCCTTTTAAAAAACAAACGCATTGAGAATACAAAAAACCTGATGAATTATCAAAAAGGCTTGTTTCATGAATCCATCATTGAGCTAACGCTTGAAGATCAACGCTATGAATTCATGATGATGGGCCTTCGTTTAAAAGAGGGGATTACCTTAGATCGATATCAAACTCGTTTTGGGGAACCGATGAGTATTCATTATGAAAAACAAATCAATAACTTGATTAAAAAGGGCTGGTTAGAGATGAAAGAAGGCAGCTTAAGATGTAGCGAAGAAGGCTTTCCTTTATTAAATACGATCTTAGGAGAATTGCTTGACGAATAAACTTGCTTTATTTTAACCCATATGATACATTGATTACGCTTTTATTCTGGGTTTCTGGGTACCTCGCCCTCTTACT
>CAZXTB010000196.1:0-3103 GCA_964643535.1 uncultured Erysipelotrichaceae bacterium
CGTTGAGATTGAATCCATCGATTAAGGCACTATCCGCATTCTCAAACTCATAGGTAACGACTTCGCATTGATCCACCAATTGAGCTAAAGCCACCACATCTGTGTATTCGGCTTTTATAAAAGGGGTCGCCAAACAAGCGCATGGACAGAATGGATCAGGATCCAGTACCGCTACTCGATAGCCCATTTGGATGGCCGATAAGGCCATCATTTGACCCAATTGACCTCCTCCTATGATGCCTATTTTTGCGGGTGGTAAGATTCTTTGTCTCATTTAAAATTGCTGGCCCTTACACTTTGTGCCAGTTCATTTTGATAATCGATCAACTTTTTAGATAAATTAGGATCTTGTAGAGCTAAGATACGTATGGCTCCTAAAGCCGCATTCTTAGCCCCTGCGATCCCAATCGCAGTCGTTAAGACAGGAATGCCTGCAGGCATTTGATTAATAGACAGTAAGCTATCTAAACCATCTAAGGCAGAGGTCTTAATGGGAATCCCAATCACAGGAAGGGTCGTTAAAGAAGCAATCATACCGGGTAGATGAGCTGCCCCACCTGCTGCCGCAATGATCACTTGTAGACCCCTAGAAGAGGCTTGTTTGGCGTATTCCACCATATCTTCAGGTGTACGATGAGCACTGATGACGTTTTTCTCATAAGCGATCCCAAAGGATTCTAAGACTTTGACCGTTTCGATCACTGTCTCATAATCACTGATGGAACCCATAACGAGGGCTACTTGAACTTGATCCATTTGATCCTCCTTTAATATAAAAGACATCCAGGTCCGGATGTCTCATAAAAATCAAAAAAACGCTTGTTAGCTCAGTTTGATTTTGTAGTCCCAACGTTTAAGGTGTCAGGGTAGAGACTTGTGGACCGTATTTCCACAGTTATACAAAAATTCGTGATGGACTGAAAATAAAAAACACAGGCGTTAAAAGCCTATGTCCCTAAGAAGATCATTACGTCATGGAGCTGATTGAGTCGATTAATAATCATGGCGTCCTCCGTAAGATGCTTATACTTTACCATAAACGACTCCGAAAATACAGGCCTACAAGGCCTTAGATGAGGTTTTTCTTGACATCTTTTAGTCATCCTTCTGCAAGTTTTATCGATAAATGGTTGAAGCCATGACAACTACCCATAGTCATTCTTTTTAGGTATAATGGGTTTAAGAGGTTCCATATGAAAATCATTACCGATACTGGAAGTTTAATCAGTGTAAAAGAAGCATTAGACCTAGACATCGAATTGATTCCCCTTCAAGTAGAAGTCAAAGGGGTCAATTATAAAGATTATTTAGACATCAGTTGCGAAGAATTCGTAGAGCTCACTAAGTCAGAAAGAGCGAGAACTTCTTTGCCTTCCATAGGTCAAGTGATGGAAATATATGAACAATATAAATCAGGCATTCATATCTGTGTCGCTAAGGGTTTAAGCTCTACCTATGATGTGGCTGCTTCAGCTTTAAGAGAGTTGAGCTCAGATCTTATTTTATACAATTCGAAAGCTTTGGTTGGGACCCAGAGATACTTGGTGATGTTGGCGAAACGTTTATCGCTTAATCATAGTCCTCAAGAAATCATCGAAAGAATGGATAAGTGTCTTACAGAATGTCAGTCTTTTTTAATTCCAGTTGATTTCAATTTTCTAAAGAGATCAGGTCGTATCTCCCCCATGGCTGCAACTTTCGCAGGTATGATGGGAATAAAACCCATCTTAACCTTTACCCCTGGGATGGAGAAACTTGATAAGTTTGGGGTAGGAAGAACTTGGCCTCAAGCCTTTGATCAGATCATTAAAAAAATGACCCAAAATGCGGTCAGTCTTAAACATAAGATCTACATCGTTCATGCGATGAACTTAGAAACAGCTAAGTTACTTGAAGAACGTCTAAGACAGAGCTTTGGTAACCTAGACATAGAATATCTAAATTTCTCACCTGTATTGATGGCTCTAGGGGGACCTGGTTGTGTTGCGGTTCAATACATCTTAAAGGATGATGAAGCATAAATAAAGTCGATGTTTATTTTATCCACAAGCTAAACGCCAATAAGTTTTGACCCACATGATATAGGATCAAATACAAAATGACTGGGCTTGTTTTTTTATGGTCATAAAAATATAAGTGAAGTAAAAGAAAATCTGAAGCAAGAAAAAAGATCGCCCCTAGTGCACATAGAAATGAAGCAGATATAAGGAGCAGATCCCAATCAGCCAAAGCAGTGCTCATCATAAGACTCAACAAACAAGCATAAACAATGACCCCAAAGCCCATCTTCTTGAAATTATAATGCCTATTCTTTCGAATCCAAATCGCAAGAATACTTCCAAAGATTAAAAGAGGTATCCAAATCATGAACGACTTCAATGTAATCTTAAAGGTCAGGATATAGAAGACTTGAGCTCCCATAAACGTAAGCAATCCCAGTTTCAACGCATGTCTATATTTATGTTTCAAACCTAAGGCCAAATCTCCAAAAAAAGAGAAGATGAGACCTAAGAGTAAATAAGTCCCATCTAGATCAATCCCGTTATAAGTTAAAGCAAAAATAGCCAACAGAACGAAATGTAAACTGGTGACACATTTAATGATCAATCTTGTGTTAGATTCACCTTTGAAGGTAAACTTAATCAAGAGAGCAACAAAGAGGACATTACTTAATACATATAAATAGATCATGGTTTTTTCCTATTTACAGTATACTTTTTTAATATCCTTTTTTCATCTTCATTCCATAAAAAAACCGATTCTTTTTGAATCGGTTTATTCTAAATTAATCGCGATGTTGATCGTGATGGTCATCCGCAGGTTCTGCATGATGGTCTTGGGTATCTCCATCGACGCTTACTCTAGGATGGTCATCATTTGAATCATCTTCACTATCTTTGTCATCTTCATCATCGACTTCTTTTTCTAAACTTAAGATAACTCCGGCAGCACTTACTTTGTATTCATATTCTACGCCATTAGATACGAATTCAACTTCAAACAAGACAACACCATCTTCAGTTTCAGTTTCAAGTTCCTTAAAAGTAACTTCTGTTTCTGTTAATCCAGCATCTGCCAATGCAACAGATTTCGCAAGCTCTAA
>CAZXTB010000197.1:0-3057 GCA_964643535.1 uncultured Erysipelotrichaceae bacterium
TTCATTGAATTATTCGCCTTTGTCGGACTTTTCCTGATCTCTCAGGATTTCCATTGAATTTTGTTCTTCTTCACGACGAGCGTTCTTAGCGTATCTAGCATCTCTCAATGCTGCGGTTTTCGCTTGGATCAAGCGGGAAGATTCACGATCTACTTTAGATCCTGTTCCTGCTGGAATGCGTTTACCGATGATGACGTTTTCTTTCAAGCCCTTGAGATGATCGATTTTTCCTTTAATGGAAGCATCGGTCAAGACCTTGGTGGTTTCTTGGAAGGAAGCCGCTGATAGGAAGGAGTCTGTTTCAACAGAAGATTTAGAGATCCCCAATAAGAGAGGTTTAAAGGCAGCTGGTGTTTTACCACTCAGTAGGACTCGCTTATTAAGACGTGTGATGTTCGAAATACTCATCTGCATACCGATCGATAGATGCGCATCTCCGCCATCCGTGATGACGATCTTACGCAACATCTGTCTAATCATGACTTCTAGATGCTTGTCAGAAATTTCGATCCCTTGGGATTGATATACTTTCTTGACTTCTTTCATGATGTAGAACTGAACGGATTCAACTCCACCGACTTCCAGGAGCTCTTTAGGATCGATATGGTCATCGGTTAGGTTTTCACCCGCCTCGACATATTCGCCCTTCTTAAGATCCTGACGGATGTGTTGGGTTAAACTTGCGAAGTGAGAAACCACTTCGTTGGTATTCTGGTTGGTAACGTCGATACGGATCAAGAGTTCTTTGGCGTCGTTTTCTTCACGATCGAAGAAGTCTGTATTGACGGATTCGATCGCTGAGATGACCCCAGAGATCTTCGCCAAGATGGCTGGACGTTTAGGACGTCTGGCTTCAAAGAGTTCTTCAACACGAGGTAAACCTTGCGTGATGTCTCCCCCTTCAGCGGCGGCGACCCCTCCAGTATGGAAGGTACGCATGGTCAACTGGGTTCCTGGTTCCCCAATAGATTGGGCAGCCATGATCCCAACAGCTTCCCCAACTTCAACAGGTTTGCCTGTGGCTAAGTTACGTCCGTAACACTTGACACAGATCCCATCGGTAGATTTACAGGTAAAGACATTACGAATCTTGGTTTTCTTGACACCAGCTTCTACGATCAAGGTCGCCATAGGTTCAGAGATGTATTCATCGCTTTCAACCATAACTTCACCTGTCTTAGGATTGATGATGTCTTCTTTAGCGTAACGACCAATCAATCTATCTTTCAATTCTTCGATGACGGTGTTGTTTTTTCTGTCTCTGATGTCTTCGATGACGTAACCTGTATCGGTTCCACAGTCTTCTTCAACGATCATGACATCTTGGGCAACATCTACCAATCTTCTGGTGAGATAGCCTGATTCAGCAGTCTTCAAGGCTGTATCGGTCAATCCTTTACGAACCCCATGGGTCGAGATAAAGAATTCGGATACATTAAGTCCCTTACGGAACGAGGAATAAATAGGTACTTCGAAGACGGAAGGAATATAGCGTGATTCTGCCTTAGAAAGATTACTCAAGGCATTCCCAACGATCTTATCATCTTTCTTTTCTTCGCCGATACTCTTAGAGGCAACATACTTGAAGAAAGATTCAGGGGTTTCTACATAGTCTTCCGCAATCTTAATGGCCTTCGTATAGAAGCTTTCTGCGGTCTCAAACAAGTTCTTTATGTCTTGGGTATTTAGACCTAAGGCAGAGACTTTGATGGCTTCAGAGACGTTTTCTTGGCTCAGACCACGTTTTACGACTTCTTTAAAGAGACCGTTGAGTGATTTCTGAACTTCAGATAGTTTCTTCGCATATTGAGGTGCGTAATAGATCTTATCGATGGCTTGTTTATCATTGGCGTAAGTTTCTTGAACAAATTCATCCCAAGCAAACTCATCCAAAGGCACAGCTTCTAATAGGCTCTTCGCTTTCGCCAAGACACTTGGATCACAAGTGCTCAACAAAGCATCAGGTTTGATTTTTAGATCTTCAGACAATAAGCTCGTGAAGTTCTTGAGTGGATCTGCATATTTCATGAGACCCAAGTCTGCTTTTTCATCAAAGATCTTGCGTACGAGATCATCGTAGGAGACCTTCGATTTATACAGGGATTCAACTTCTTGTTTAGAGAAATTTCTTTCTACAAACTTAGAAGCCAAGGTGAAGTGATCCAACAAGACGACTGGGATCTCAGAAAGCATCTTGATCTTATTGATGGACTGGAAGACACGGTTATCATCGACGACGTCAAAGGCGATCGCATCGATGTGCTTATCGCCTTCTGAAGTCAAGGTGATCTTTTCTCTATCAGATAAGACTGCCAAGACGATCGGATTGCGTTTCTTCAATAGGAACTTCACATTTTCATACAAGGAAGCTTGAGCCAAGTCTTCTTTGGTTAAGGTATTGGTCAATAAGCTCTTCGCCAAATCAACGAGGCCCTGTTTCTTGTCGGCAAGTTTGAGTTGTTTCTCATCCAGCTTGACCATGATAAACGGGTTCTTTTGATCCAAACGTAAAGCGATACTGTCTTTTTGATACTTGATCCAAAGGGCTTTATCGAGCTGAACGATCAATTCATCGGTACTGTTACGTCCCATGAAGTTGATGGTGAGCTTATCGAAACCTTGTTCAAATTCATTCTTAGCGAGCTTGATGGCTTCGTTTTGAGAGGTGATCGTAAATTTATGATCGCCTTTAACAGCGTCATTTTTGATCATCGTCAAGACGGTTTCTTGATCGAGTTCGCCTGAGCTTTGTAGACGCTCAACATTCGCTTGAACCTTTTTGCGTGCTTTGACGTTAAGGTCGATCGCATAGGCATTGAGGTGTTTGATTTGTGTATAAACATCTAAGGTTTTGAAATCTTCGTAGAGTTCATAGAGTTTGATCTTTTTGGTTTCTTCAGCGTTTTTAATGGCTTCTTCGCGTTCTTTGATCAAGATCAATTCTGCGGGTTCCAAAGCGAAGTCCAAATAGTGTTCTTTCAATAAACTACGGAATTCACGCTTCTTGCCTTCCATATTCTGGGAGGTTTCAGCTTGATGAGATTTGGTGGATGAGAT
>CAZXTB010000198.1:0-373 GCA_964643535.1 uncultured Erysipelotrichaceae bacterium
TCGCTATGGGAAAGCTTTCTGGATTTAAGATCGATGAGAATTTCAATAAGCCTTACTTGGCGGTAGACTTAAGTGATTTCTGGTCTCGTTGGCATATGACTTTGACCCAGTGGTTAACCAACTATGTCTTTAATCCGATCGTTGTGATCTTTGCGCGAACTGAGAAACTAAGCATTGAGAAGGTTCAAGTCTTGGCTTTCTTTATCACTTTCTTAGTGGCTGGTTTGTGGCATGGGACCACTATAAATTTCTTGATTTATGGACTCTTACAAGGCCTTGGGGTATCCTTAAGCAAGGTAATCACAGATTATAGGATCAAACGATTGGGTGGACGTAAAGCGTTTAGAGCTCATCGACAAAAGCCTTGGGTGAA
>CAZXTB010000198.1:383-3015 GCA_964643535.1 uncultured Erysipelotrichaceae bacterium
TATTTAAATTTCTCAGGATATTGTGATGTGATGATCGCTATGGGAAAGCTTTCTGGATTTAAGATCGATGAGAATTTCAATAAGCCTTATTTGGCTGGTGACTTAAGTGAATTCTGGTCAAGATGGCATATGACTTTGACCCAGTGGTTAACGAATTATGTCTTTAATCCCATCGTTGTGATCTTTGCGCGAACTGAGAAATTAAGCATTGAGAAGGTTCAAGTCTTGGCTTTCTTCATCACTTTCTTAGTGGCTGGGTTGTGGCATGGGACCACGATGAATTTCTTGATTTATGGACTCTTACAAGGCCTAGGGGTTTCCTTAAGTAAAGTAATCACAGACTATAGGATCAAACGATTGGGTGGACGTAAAGCGTTTAGAGCCCATCGTCAAAAGCCTTGGGTGAAAGCCATCGAGATGACCATCACCTTATCCTATGTATCTTTATCCTTTCTTTTCTTTAGTTTTGATGTCTTGGCCTTATGGAAAATGTGAGGAAAAGCATGAAAAAGAAATCATTGAGTCTGTTTATTTTGGTAATTAAGTTTATAATCATTATATTGGGAGTAGTTATTCTGGGGTCAACCCTGGTACTATACCAAGGATTTTAGGAGCACTATGAAAAAAATCATCTCATTACTATTTATACTCAGTCTATTCTTGGGTTGCAGCGCAAAACCCGAAGTCAGTTTTACGAAAGAAGACGCCTCTTTGACCGTGGATTCAAAAACCATCAACCCAGGGTTGAAGTATTCCACCCCTACGATTCCGGATTGGCTAACTTTTACCGAGTTGACCAGTTGTGCCTATAAAGGCAATGATAAGGTCTATGAATACGAGGGATTTACCTTGTATACCTATTCTGATGGGACCGATGACTATATCTTGAGTATTGAATTAGACAGTTCCTTATCGACCTCTAAAGGCATCAAAGTTGGTTCAAGCAAAGAAGATGTGTTGAAAGCGTATGGGGAAGACTACACCACAAAGATCCTAAATGTGATCTATACGGATGGACAAGTAAACATTACCTTCCTAATCGTTGAAAATAAAGTGAGCGCCATCAGTCTAAATTATAGACCTGAATAATTATGAGTCCTAGAAAGTTAAGAAAAAGTATAAAAAATACTCTTATTTTAACTGTGGTCATAGGGGCCACTGTTTTTGCGATCATCAGTTTAAGTTCGATCAGATCGATTGCGGAGTTAAAATCTGAATTGGGACAAAGCTTAAACTTAAGTCCCAATGATTTCTTGATCAATGAGAATAAAGATACCCAAGCCAGCTTCATCACAGATCTTTCTGTGATCGATGTCCACCAAGTCGGATCCTATGAGATCGAGGTTAAAGTCGGGACAAAGACCTACACCTCTACACTTAAGATCGTCGATACGATTGCGCCAGTTGCGGTCGTTCAAGATGTCACTGTCGAGGTCGGTGGGACCCTTACGCCTGAAGATTTGATTGTTTCATCGACAGATGAATCTGAGACGACCCTAAGTTTTAAAACACAACCCAACTTAAGCAGTGTAAAATCCATAGAAGTCATCGTTGTGGTTTCGGATACCTCAGGCAATACCAGCGAATATCCTGTCACAGTGAATGTGGTGTTCGATAAGACCGCTCCTGTGATCTTAGAAGAACGGCTACTCTATATCTTAGTAGGTTCTAGTAGTGCCAATTATTGGGATAAGGTGACAGTAAGCGACGCAAAAAGCTCCATTAAATCTACTGACTTCGATGACCAACAAGTCAATCTAAATAAAATCGGGGTCTATCCAGTTAGCTTGAGTGCTGCCGATGAGGCAGGTAATGTCGTAACGGTCACTCGCAATGTGAATGTGGTCAGAGAAAGTACCTACTATACGATGTTGTCTCTGAATAATCCTACCAACAATAAGGCTGATGCCTTTGTGGATGCGGTCATCGCTGAAATCATAAAAGAGGACATGACCCAAACTGAAAAAATGAGAGCGATCTATGATTGGTTGCTCAACGAGATGGTTTATCAAACGGATTTGTCTCATGATTATGCCATCGATACCTACAATAAGCTCGATGATTATGCCTTGATTAGTTTCACTAAGTTCAAGGGACATTGTTTCCATTACGCCGCTATGGCTGCTTTACTCTTAGATACTTTAAACCTAGAGATGACTTTGGTTGAAGGAGAAGGTTATTCATCTACCGCTGAGAGTCACTTCGTTATTCACTTCTGGATTTTGGTTAAAGTCGATGGTCATTATGTCCACTTCGATCCCTTATATGAATATCTATACTTAAAATACAGTACTCATAAAGATTTCTTCTTAGTAAAGGATGCCCAAATATTCGATATAACCCATCGTTGGGATAAGAGTCTGTATCCATCAACAAAATAAAAAAACTTGTTTAAACAAGTTTTTTTAATCTCTACTAAATAAATCTCGGGTATATATCTTAGGTAACACATCTCTGATCTCATCGGTAAGTCGATTGGCGACGATGACGTCGCATTTGGCTTTGAATTCATTGAGATCTTTGATGACGCTTGAATTATAGAACTTATCCTCATGAAGGGCAGGTTCATAGATGATGATCTCAACCCCTTTGGCTTTGATGCGTTTCATAATACCTTGTATGGCAGATTGTC
>CAZXTB010000199.1:0-3001 GCA_964643535.1 uncultured Erysipelotrichaceae bacterium
GAGGAAAGACAATGCTAGGAAATATGTATCCGTTTTGGGCAGCCATCGTCGCCAATCTCTTGACCCAAGGTTTGAAGCCTTTGGTCGTCTATAGAAATACCAAGGTTTGGGATTCCAAACTGTTTGTTGAAAGCGGAGGATTTCCGTCTTCACATACCTCGACCGTGGTCGCTTTGGCTTTGGCAGTAGGCCTACAAGAGCGTTTTTCATCGACTAACTTTGCGGTTGCGGCGTTATTTGCCTTGATCGTTATGTATGATGCCGCTAATGTGCGCTATTATGCCGGACAAAACATCCAGATCACTCAACAGTTGATCCGAGACATTCAGATCTTAACCGACGCAAAACTCGATAACGCGATTTATATGACGCGTGTTAAAGAAGTATTGGGTCATAAATGGTTTGAGGTTATTGGTGGAATTGGAGTTGGATTATTGGTTGCCTCACTGATGTATTTCCTGAGATAAAACTATGGACATCGAAAAACAAGTACAAGACGTTATTGAGAAGATAAGACCCTATCTACAAAGAGATGGGGGGGATGTTGCCTTTGATCATATGGGCGAAGACGGAAAAGTTTTCGTTCGCGTGTTTGGGGCTTGTGTCGGATGTGGATCCATCGACTATACGATCAAAGAAGGCGTAGAAGCCTTATTGATCGATGAGGTCCCTGGTGTCACAGAAGTCATCGTACTCGATTAAAAAGCAGAAACATCGTTTCTGCTTTTTTTATGTTATTGCTCACCACCAGAGATTAATATGTTTTGTCCATTAATGAAATTGGCTTCATCGCTTAATAAGAATGAAATCATAGGAACAATGTCTTTTACCAAAGCATTGCGTTTCATCGGATTCTTTTCCGCACTCATCTCAATCGCTAAAGCAGGGATATTTTGAAGAAAAACCGTTTCAGTCAACGATGGGGAGATCGCATTGATACAGAGCTGATGAGGAGCCATTTCACTCGCTAAGGCTTTCATTAAGCCCAATAGCGCATATTTAGAGGTAATATAATCACTCATGAAAGCAGGTGCTAAACCTGAGGTATAAGAACTTAGGATAAAGATGACTTTACCTTTTTTCTCTTTGATCATCGAAGGTAAGACAACTTTTAAGACCTCATAGATCGAATGTACACTAACATCGATCATGTGTTGAGTATCTACCCACTTTGTCTTTTTAAACGCTTTTAAATCGACTGGGATCGCAGGACAATGAACCACATGCGTAATGCCTTGGATCTTAGCTAAGCGTTCTACGAAATCAGTGATCCCTGCATCACTTGAGAAATCACCTTGAAGTAATACTAAGGGACTCTTCATTGACTTTTGAAGTTCACGTAAGAGTTGATCATGAGTGTTATAGTGACAAACGATCTCATCATAAAGCCCATCGCTAGCTAAGATTAAACCTAGACCCATTTCCGATGAGGCACCTAAGACTAACAATTTTCGGCTCATTTTAAAACTCCGATCTGCATCTGTGCTTTACAGATGGCGGTATTGTGTTGATTGTGGATAACAGCTTTTACTTCGATGAAGTGGAAGGTCTCATTAAGATCGACGATCTCTCCTGAGATGCTTAATACATCTCCTTCATAGACAGGTTTAAGAAATTTTAAATTGACCGTATGGATCAAAGCATATTGTCCTGGTAAATAGACCCCCGCTAAAGTCGAAAAATAAGACGCACTCAACATCCCATAGGCAACTCTCGAAGGAAAACCTTGAGACTTCGCATAGTCTTCATCATTATGAAGCGGGTTAACATCATGACTATGGGCTTTAAAAGATTCGAAATCTTCTTTGGTTACCGTAGCTTTGAAGGAAATGCTTTGACCTAGTTTAAGTTCATCAAAAGTAAAAGTGTTCATAGGATTATTTTAACACACCTAGCTCCTAAAAAAAGAAGCGAACGTGAGTTCGCTTCATGGTTCTTACCACTTGCCTTTTGAGATATGGCCAGCCAATTCAGCTTTAGCCAATTGTTTCAAGAGTTTACTGTAAGCTTTCGTTCTAACGAAGATCTTGACACAAGAAGGGTCCAAATTATCATTGATGCCTGCTTCAGCGACATGTTCCAATTTTTCACAGAGATGGATCAATTGAACATGCAAATCATTGGTGAATTCACTACGGATGTGTTTTTCTGAAGCTTCTGGATCTAGTTCAATGAACTTTTCCTTAGGCGCTCCACATTTTGGGCAAGTTTCTTCTAACTGTCCTTCTTCTAAGACCAAACCACATACTTCACAACGATAGAATTTCATAAAGGTTCTCCTTTGTTTGAAAAAATTATACCACAGTCAATCAGAAGAATTTTTCATCATAAAATGAACTACATTGTGAAATAATCAACTTTTTCTATTCAATTACAAAGTGAATTTCTATTTTTACATCATTTTTCAATTTTATTTTCAATAAAGTGAATTATTTTTCAATTTTTATCTTGATTTAAGAATTTTAAAGCGTAAAATAACTCTATATTTAAAGGAGCACAATATGAGTAACCACCCTTTCAAAGATTTCGCTGTTCATCTGTTTAGTGATTCTGTGATCAAAGAACGTTGTCCTGAGGCCATTTATCAAAGCTGGAAGACAGCCATCGCCAAGGAAAGTCCTTTAGATCGGGCTACTGCTGATTCAATTGCCCAAGCCATGAAAGATTGGTCTATGAGTTTAGGGGCGACCCATTATTCTCATTGGTTTCAACCCTTAACAGGAAACACCGCTGAAAAGCACGACAGTTTTCTAGATCCTGATTCTAAAGGGAAAGCCATTACCGTGTTTTCTGGAAAATCCCTCATCAAAGGTGAAACCGATGGATCCAGTTTCCCATCCGGTGGATTAAGAGCCACCTTTGAAGCCAGAGGATATACCTATTGGGACATTACCTCACCTGCTTTCATCAGAGACAATGTTTTATGTATCCCTAGTATCTTTGTATCCTATAACGGAGAACCTTTGGATCAAAAGGCACCTTTACTCAAAGCTTTAGAAGC
>CAZXTB010000200.1:0-2972 GCA_964643535.1 uncultured Erysipelotrichaceae bacterium
TTACCATTGGAAGAGATAAATCTCTTCAAGAGTTCGAGATCCTTATAGTCGATGACCGTAATGTTGTTTTTAGTAAAGTAACATACTTTCTTACGGCCGATTCTTTGTTTTTTGTAGACTGCCATAATTCTCCTTTCTTAGAATGGAAGATCATCACTGGAAATATCCAGTAAAGGCCCTGTATTGAAGTCATCGTCATTGACTTGACCTTCATCAGGGAAATAGCCGGTTGCGGCTTTAGGTGCTTGTTGAGACGGAGCTGCGCCGCTTGGTTGATATGACCCTTGAGTGGATGAAGCGCTGGTTCTAACAATGGTTACATTGTCACAAACTATTTTAACTTTTTTGACTTTAACGCCATCTTTGTCATAAGAGTCTGTTTTCAATCTTCCTTCTACTGCGACCGTATTGCCTTTTTTAGCATATTGGCCTAAATAGTCTGCGGATTGTCTCCATGCTTCGCAATCAAAGAAATCAACTTCTTCTTGTCCACTTGTCTTACGATTGATGGCCAAAGAAAAGCTAATCACGGATAAACCGGTTGAAGTCTTTTTTAATTCTGGATCTCTTGTAAGATTTCCCATCAATACAACTCGGTTGATCATAGGTGCTCCTTAATTTTCTTCTAGATTGAGTATAAGTGTTCTTACTACATTGGTATTAATACGTGTCAAGCGATCGAATTCCTTAATGGCTTCCGGTTCTGCTTCAACGTTTAACAACATGTAGTAACCTCTTGTCGTAAAGTCAATGGGATAAGCGAATTCTTTTACGCCCCAATCATCTGCTTTACTGATAACCGCACCATTGCTGGTTAGGATACCGTGTAAAGAAGCGATGAGTTCGTTGCGAACTGCGTCTTCCAAAGAAGCTTTGACGATGTACATGATTTCATATTTTCTCATGTGGTCACCTCCTTGTGGTCTAATGGCCTTTTCAGGCAAGGAGTAAATAAATTAATATCTACCCGTTAAAAGATTATAACACCCCATTAAGGCCTTGTAAACCATCCTTAATCATGAATAAATAAAAAGATGACTTCATTAAACTTAAGCCATCTTTTAGATTCGATAAAGGGTCTTATTGTGTCTTATCTAACCAGAATATCTTACTGATATGGGTAGAAGTACGCTTCTCAAGTGGAGGAGGCGTCATATAGTCCCCATAAACCTGTTTTAACCAAGCGTGAGTATTCTGTGGAGCCTTTAAACTAAGGCCTTCAAAAGGAAGCTCCATCGATGAACTCATGGCTTCTTTTAGACAAGCTTCTCTTCCCCCATAACCCCAAACGATGATGCCTACGGTATCACACTTCTCATAATCGAAAGATTTCGCTAAAGTATCGATCTGTTTTAAAATACGATGATCCCCATAGAGATGGATCAATTGGATAAGGATCTTCATCCTAATGTTTTTTAGTGGATTATCCCAATGAGTTTTATGTCGATAGGCAAGACTATGAAACTTACGTGTTTGAGCCATTTTCTCATAATGAGCAGCTCTTTCTTGAGCTTCTGTAGGTAAACCATCGACTGGAAAGATATCGATGTAGACACCTGTATTATAGTTATAGAATTCTTCGATCACCAAGGTATCCTCATGGATCACCTTCGCATAAGGATAGATGTATTTAGGATTGGTTTTAAATGAATCGACTTTCATCTTAAAACCTAAGCCATTCTTCGTTAGATCTAGAAACTTCTCATAATCAGGTCTAGGCATCATCACATCCACATCATCATCCCAAGGGATAAAGCCTTGATGTCTAATGGCCCCTAAGAGTGTCCCATAGGTAAGATAGTAGCGTAAATGGTGCGTATCACAGAAGGTCGCATAAGCCTCTAACACCTCGATCATGAGTTGTTTAGATTCGGCTGGGGTGATTTCTTTCATGGTTAAACCTCTCGTTTAAAGTTTACAGGAAAGTGTTCAGAAATACCACACCTATAGGGTACCTTGTGAAAAAACAAATAAACGTTTTAATTGAATTTTAATCTAAGAAAGATAAACTGAGCTTATGAACCGTCAAAATGAACTTTTCGAATCTGTATATTACGCTAGTTTTAAAACAGTCTCTAAATTCGTCTATTTTAAAACAGCCCAATTGGCGGATGCGGAAGACATCGTTCAAAACGTGTATGCCTCTTATTATCGCTATGTGATCGTCACCAACAAATCCATAGAAAATCCTGTGGCGTATCTCTTAGAGTTGGCTAAGAATGAATTGGCTTCCTATTATAAGGATAAGGCCATCACTCAAGAGAATACGATGGAGGCTGAAGTCGATCTACTCGATAACTTTCCTTCTGATACAGATCTCGCTTTAGAAACCATCGATAAGTTCTCCGTTGAGGCCATTTATGATCAAGTTAAGACCTTAAGTCCTCTCGATCAAAAAATCATCGCTGGTCGATTTAGATATGAACTTACCTTCGCTGAAATCGCTAAACAAATCGACTTAAGTGAAAACACCATCAAAACGCGCTACTATCGAGCCATCCAAGTTTTAAAAGATAAACTGGATAAAAAATAAATTTAAGATTTTGAAACTATTTAACCTAAACCCCTCTCGAACAGATTGAGACAGGTTTATCCCTAAAGGAGAAGTCAATGAGTAAACTAAGAAGTGCGATGACGAAAAACGTCATGAACGAAGAAAAGATGTATTCAGAACTGAAAAAAGGCCTAGGTTTAAAAGCCTCCAAAAAGAAAGATTCTTTTTGGATCAGAAATGCCTTCATCAGTGTCAGTTTGGTGTGTTTGGTGGTCTTTGGATCCTTCTATGATGGCTTAGCCAAAGGCAAGATCTCAGGATCCCTCGCAACGGCCATCATCTCGATCGACATCAACCCAAGCTTTACCCTGGAAGTCGATGCGAATAATATCGTCATCTCAATCAAAGCTGAAAACGCAGACGCTCAAGGCATCTTAGTGAGTGATCTTGTGGGTCAACAGGCAAGCTTGGTTGTAGA
>CAZXTB010000201.1:0-2939 GCA_964643535.1 uncultured Erysipelotrichaceae bacterium
AAAGGTCCATGATTCTTCAGGATACTGCGTCTTTTTAAACATAATGCTGGTTTGAGCAGATCCAGTGGTATATCGATTTTCAGTTCCGTCTTCTAGTACGGTCGCAGGATATAAGGTAATGTCCCATTGTCCAGCGATTTCAGGAGCTGCAGCCAGCAATTGAACATAGGTGGTCATATTACTGATGCCTACAGGAATCTCTCCATATCTAAACGAATTGTAGAAACTAGAGGTGGTCAAAGGCATCCCAAAGATCGTAAAGCTTTCCGCCATAAAACGAATCGCTTTGATAGCTTCTTCTGAGCCGATGTTGGTACTAAATCCATCTTTACTATACAAGGATGCCCCTTGATTAAATAGATAAGGTGCTGTCGCTAAGAAGCCTTTCATCCCACTTCCAGAACTTAAAGCTGTATTAAAATTCATCCCATATCTTTGTAGTTCAGGCAAGATCTCTAATACTTCATCCCAGGTTTTTGGGACAGGAATCCCCAAAGCACTCAAGATGTCTTTTCGATAGAAAGTAACCCAGAAGTCTTGTGTTTCTGGGATCGCATAGACGGAGTCATTGATGATGTAGGAAAGCAAAGCTCCTGGTGAATAGATTCCAATCGTCTTATCGAAATCATCAAAACTACGTAAATCATAAAGAGCCCCACGGATGGCCAATTCATAAGGTTTATCCGTACTTACACCTAAGGCAACATCCGGTTGGATATTGGCCGCATTCGCTAAGACCAGTTTACTTTCATTGGGCATGATCGAGAATTTTACTTTAATCCCTGTTGAAGGGGTAAAGGTTTCATCCACCATCGACTGAAGCAAATCTACATATTGTCTAGGACGATTGACCCATACTTCAATTTCACCAGGTTCAGCCCCTAAAGAATCATAAGGATTCTTCGTAAAGGAATGAATGAACTGCTTGATTCCCTCAACTAAGGAATTCCATAAAGAACTCTTTTCCGTTTTAACAACTTGATCAGGACTATAGATCGTAAATTTATCGATGGCCAAAGGCGTTAATTGAAGTAAAGGTAAGACGGTTCCCAACAATTGGGCTACAGATCCTGATCCCGTTGAGAAACGATTCATTCGATTGGGTACTTTATTGGGGGACTTCGCTAAGAACCTAAGGTTATCGATGGCCATTTTATAAGATAAGGCTTCTGCGGATCCTTTGGATCCTAAGACGGAAACAATGATCTCTAGATCGCTTTCTAAGCGATCTGCCATCGATATAAGACGTTCTTCTAGATTGGGAATATAGTCGGTAATGATCCATTCTTTATAAGGATTATTTTGATTGCCCACCAACTTCTTGATTTCTAAAGACAAGACATTGATTTCTTTTAATACAGAATCAATCTTCTGTATGGCTGAATTATAAGGAGATACAGAAGCTTCGATCGTGATGGTATTAAGACCCTTATTTAAATAGAACTGATAAGGAACCTTGTTTTGATCCGCGAAGACGACATCTTTATAAGATTGACCATACTTAAAAGGAAATGCATTGGCTTCTTCGAAAGGTACGACCACGTTGATTTTGATTTTACGATAGACTGTAAAATTAGATTTTGTATTTTGAATCGCAAAGAAACTTAATTGATAGAGCCCAGCTTGATCAACGTTTATCTCATAGCTTACAGAAGATCCACTACGACTCCATGTGGCTCCTCCTAAGGTATTCATCAATAAACGATAACTATCATAAGGGGTCACATTTAAACTACGATCCGTCGCGGTGACCACGGAAGTACTGTTTCTACTACTTGGGTGTTCAGCTTCGATGGTCTGTTTAAATCCACTGGAGACTTGTGTATACAAGGCTTTGTATTGGGCATAACTTAGATATTCACTGACACGCTTAACTTGAATATCTCCTATATACAAGGGGCTAACCATTCCTTGTAGATCCACGACATGGGTGCCTTGAGTTAAATAGATTTTAAATGGATATGGTTCACTAAAATTAGGATCTCTTAGTTCATTCTTTAACCAAACACTACGTCTTTCTAGATTGATATAGGTATCATTCCCATATCGATCAATTCCAAATATCTTTTGGGTATCAAAGAATATATGAGGAAATATAATGCGTCTCATCTCATAAAAAGGATAAGCACCATCGATCTTGATCGCCAACTCAGGCGCATTGATACTGTTTACATCATTGGCGTAATCAAAGATGAAAGTATAAAAGCCTGTCTTATCGATGACCAATTCAAACTGTGCGTGAGTATTGGGCAGTATAAGCAGACTTTCTTTAGGGTATAAAGCACTGACCTCATCGTTGGCCAAAGGCAAATTAAAAGCACTCGCTGAGATGATCTGTTGATCATCAACTGTCGTATTATCACTTAAATTTTCCCAGTCTTTTAATATCTCGGAATACTTTGGTTCAATCAAGGATTCCGCTAACACATTAAAAGCTTGTGAAAACAAGAGTATAAGCAAGGTTAGAGTGATGAGTAGGCCACGTTGTGAGGTTTTCATAGGTTTTGATTAAAGTAAGGGAGGCATTGTAAACAATGCCTCCCACACCATTTCTTTTTTAGTCTAAGCCTAATGCAGCTTTAGCATCATCCAATTTTGTATTGGCGAAGCTTTGTAGCTGATTGGAATAGTCTGCTAAGGTAACTGTTCCGTTAATAACATCATACAAGACATCGCCGATGGATGCATCGTCTCTGCCTTCATATGCGATACCAGGTTTGGCAGTCCAACGAGCTTCAACGTAACCCGGGATAGCTTTAGCCAAGGATTCGACCAAGCTGTTATCCAAGTTATTCAAAGCAGCCAAGATACCAGGTTTGCTACCGATGAATTCTTTATAGAGATCCAAAGAAGCGGTGTCAATAGCGACAGGCATCTTAGGAGCGCCAGTACCAGCAGCGGGACCAGCAGGACACGAGCGTCGAGATCCGCCTGACTTC
>CAZXTB010000202.1:0-2936 GCA_964643535.1 uncultured Erysipelotrichaceae bacterium
TTTCATAAACTCCATTACCAATCGAGATCATCGAAAGATCGCGGTCATCGATGGGAAGATCGGCTTCATCGGAGGTCTCAACATCGCGGATGAATACATCAATAAGATCACTCGTTTTGGCCATTGGAAAGACACAGCCATACAAATCGAAGGCAATGCGGTCTATTCCTTAAGCGTTATGTTTCTTCACTTCTATCAACATCTCAGTAAGAAAACCCTAGATTTTAAGACCTATGACGTTAAAAATGAACCCTTCGAAGGAGAAGGCTTCGTTCAAATGTTTTCTGATTCTCCTACCGATGAGGAATTGGTCGCAGAAAGCGCCCACTTAAGTCTCATCAACGTGGCTGAACATTATCTCTACATCATGACCCCTTACTTGGTCATAGGTCATGAGATGATTACCTCTTTGATCCTATCCGCAAAAAGCGGCGTCGATGTGAGGATCTTGGTCCCTCATATCCCTGATAAATGGTATGTCTTATCGGTTACACGAAGCAATTATGAAGTCTTGACGAAAGCAGGGGTCAAGATCTATGAATATACCCCAGGCTTTGTCCATGGGAAAGTCATGCTGGTGGATGATGTTATGGCGATCGTAGGCACCAGTAACCTCGACTTTAGAAGCTATTATATGCATTTTGAATGTGGGGCCTTGATTACTTACTCTAAGAGCTTATTAACGATGAAGAAGGACTTCTTAGAGACTTTAAAAGTCTCTCATAAGGTTACTTATGAGGAAGCCTTAGCAGTGAATCCTTTGATTAAACTTGGACGTATGCTGTTGAATGTCTTCAACAGCGTCTTATAAGGAGAACTTATGAAAAAAGCATTGGTACTAGAAGGCGGCGGACTTAGAGGGGCCTATACAGCAGGGGTTTGTTCATGGTTGATTGAAAACGGAATTGAATTTGATATGCATGTAGGCATCTCATCAGGAGCCCTTTTTGCGATCTGTACAGGTCTAAAAGATGTTGCTATGCTTCATGACTGTGCCACCACGTACTCCGTTTCTGCGCGTAATACAGGTCTACAGCCTATGCTTTTAGAAGGACAACCTGTAGGATACGATTATTTGTTTAATACGGTCTTACCCATCAAGGTCAACTTGATTCCAGAGCGTATTTTAAAAATAAAGCCACTTATCGAATATGGTGTCTATGACTTAAAAGAAGAAGATGTCTTATGGAAAACTCAAAAAGATCTTTCGGTTGATTTAAAATGGCTTAAAGCCGCTTGTGTTTTACCCATCGCAGGAAGAAACGTCAAGATCGGTAAGAAATATTATATGGATGCTGGGGTTAGAACGATGATCCCAGTCGATCGGGCTATAGAATTAGGGGCAACTCAATTCTTCATCGTCACCACCAAGCCAGTTAATTTCGTTAGAAAAGACAATGCGCCTTTCACTCAGTTCTTACTAGACGTTTTATACTTTAGACATAAGAAACTCCTCTTAGAATTCAGAGCCCGTAGAGAAGTCTACTATCGTGAAATGGGACAAGTCAAAGATCTCGTCGATCAAGGCAAGGCCATGCATATGCGTCCATCACAAGATTCAGGGGCCAAACGTTTCTCTGCGACCTATGAACAAGTCAATGACCTCTATGAATTAGGTAAAGCAGATTGTGAGTCTCAAAAGACAGAAATCTTAGCTTTCTTTAAGAAATAACTCAAAAGAAAACCAGTATGGTTTTCTTTTGTTGAACTCAAGTAACAGGACCCCATGACTTTAACTCCCATCCAAGCCTTCTTCGAAAAATCACCCTTAAGCAAAGACCTTTTTGATGACTTGGTTGTTTCGGTCATTACTCGCTTTCCTGAAACAACGATCCAACTTGAAAGCACACAAATCGCTTTGGTTTCTACTCACCCTTATGCGGCGGTTTGGTGTCCACTAAAAGTCATCAAGGGTCATCCACATGCGTTACTGATCTTATCACTGGGTTTAGATCGTGAACTCAAAGATCCTAGGATCTTTGAAGTTAACCATCCCTATCCCAATCGCTGGATGTTTCATCTACTCATCGAAAAGAAAGAAGACATCGATGAAAAGCTTCTTCATATGTTAAGTCTTGCCTATGACTTTTCCCTTCGTTCATCACGAAATCAAAAGAGCTAAGTATGAGTAAGACCCTAGATGTTTTTGATTATCTAAAAGTAGCTGATAAGGAAGACATTTATACTGCCTTGCTTTATTATGCCTTCTTAGAAAGCGAGCTCTTTAGATCTCGTTTTTGTGCTTTCTTTGGGGCTAAAGACGATCCAAAAGCTAAGCTTCTCTTAAGACATCCTTTTCTCTATGAGACCCACATCGCATCTCGTAAGATCAGTAAAGATCAAAAGATCATCGAAGAGTCTCATCGTCATCAACGTCAGATTCCTGATCTTACTTTGGTTACACAAGATAAGATCTGTATCATAGAATCTAAGCTTTTCTCCAACGAAGGATCTTATCAAACTCAACGTTATGGGGACAAAGATTTCTTAGCTTCGATTAAAAATGATAAGAGTGTAAAAGCTTACGTATTAGAAAGCACCAAGTTATCACCTCGTTTGAGTTCAAAAAGAGTTGATCAGTGTCTTTTCTACATGACCATCAATGGGGATAAAGCCCTAAATCCTAACTTCTTATCCATCACCTGGAGTGAACTTATTTTAGCCATCTTACCTGATTTTCATCAACAAAACGACATCCTTCAACCCGTTTTAAAACAGATGGCCCATCGTTTTATCTCATATCCTTCAATCAAATCAGACATTATCGCTTTAAAAGAAAACCAAAGCTTGGATCAATTCCTTAGAAACAAATCAAAGCACTTTCTTTTAAGTAAAGAGACCTTACTCTTTGCTTATTTTGATGAGTTTATCTCTGTAAAGAAAAGCTTGGGTAAAAGTGGTAATCTTCAAATCAATCTCAGTTCATTGGGGGGAGT
>CAZXTB010000203.1:0-2935 GCA_964643535.1 uncultured Erysipelotrichaceae bacterium
CATCATCGGTAAAGGCGCAGCTGCTTCTACGATGATCCTATGGCGTCTAGCGAACTTCTATGTGCCTGTGTTGGTTGGAGGAACTCTGTTTATTCGTCTAAGAAACATTAATCCGTTTAAATCGATGAAGACTTCAGATCTACTCGAGGACAATGATAAACAAAGCTGATGTAAAGGACTTCTTGATCATCGAAGAGATCAAGATTCCGTTATTGATTAAATATAAACGGAAACTTCATTTAAGTTTCCGTTTTCATGAGGGAACTTTAGTGGTTTCAGCCCCCGTTGAAGCTAAGTTGATGGATATAAAAGAAGCCCTATTGAAGAAAAAGACCTGGATTTTAAAACATCATCACTTAAGTGAAGGTCGTTTATTGAGTGATCATGAGCTTCGTTTACACGATCATAGGATCACGGTAGAGTATAAACTAGGATCCGTTTATTCCTATTCATTTTATGAGAATAAGTTACTGATCATACATCCTTCTCGTATGAAAGAAGAAACCGCCCTTAAGATCTTTAAACAAGACTACAGTGAAAAGATCATAAGACCACTCTTTGAGAAAGCCTGTGTTGAGATGAACTTAAGACCCATTTCAACGACTCTAAGAGATACCAAGTCATCTCATGGGCGATGCAACAGTAAACATCAAATTACCTTATCCATTCGCTTGATCGAGTATTCCTTAGAATATATCCGTTATGTCTGTATCCATGAATTGGCTCACTTAAAACACATGAATCATTCTAAAGCTTTCTATGGCTTGGTTCGCTTGTATTGTCCAGAATATAAAAAGCTGGTCGCACAAGTACGATCAGCTGTCTTATAGATATTTGTCTCCTAAGAGTTTTTTAAGTAAGTTCTCATCAGGATCGATATAGATGGTCTTATAATGACCCAAAGAGACCAAACCCAGATTACCACTGGGTATTTTTTTAACTTGATGGAGGGGGGTATAATTGATCCCAACAGTGCCTGAATTTCTCGCCTTAGAGTAATATAAGGCAATTTGAGCGGCCGCTCTTAAGGTGGTCTCATCGGGTTCATCGTGTTGAATGATCACATGAGCCCCATGGAAATCCTTCACATGGACAAAGACATCATTGCGCTTTGCCAGTTTAAATGTGATCAAATCATTCTGTATGTTGTTTTTCCCATAGTAGATTTGGATCCCATTGTCTAAAGTCAGATGATTGTAGGCAGGGGTCGCTTTCTTACGTCGTTTATCGGTAATGGCTTTAAGATAGCCTTTCTCAGAAAGCTCTTGACGTATCTCTAAGGCATCAGGTAAAGTCGCATAAGCGATCTGATCAAAAAGGATCTTGAAGTATTCGATCTCATTTTCAGTGAGCTCTATTTGATGGGCAATGTGTTCTTGACCTTTTTTACCCTTGGTGTATTTTTGAAAGATTTTACGGATGTTGCCTTTTAGATCTTGTTTCTCATCTAAAGGAATCATCATCGGTTCATCGGTCTCAAAGTTAGGGACTTCGATTTGCTTCATTCCTTTTTTTACGAGATAACCATACGCAATCAAATGATCTCCTAAGATTCGATACTTATCACAATCCAAAGCTTCTTCAAGTGATTCTCGAAGCTTAATCAGTTTAGATTCATTCTTCTTGAGTTCTTTATTGATGAAACGAATCAAATCTCCTGTGTGTTGTTTGATGCGTTCATTCTCTTCTTTACGATGATGGATCTCATCGAGTCCTTCCATAAGATTCATGACTTTAGGTTCAGAACCTAAATGTGTTAAAGGGATCACATGAAAATCATGATCATAGATGTAGAGCTTTGTAGAGGCTTTGACTTCTTTCATAATAGATTCAAAATTTGAATGGAGTAGACGATGTTCAATCTCACGACCCAATAAAGGTGAGAATCCATGAAACTGAGCCGCGATGGGAAGATGCGTATCAATGGAGAAATCTTTAAATGGATCTTTTTTATCATGCGCATCGATGGGGACATATTGGGCAGTAGGGGTGATGGTTCTTCGATTGTTTTCAAAAGGAGGAATTCTTTTTAAGGCATCGACGATGCGATTGTCACTGTCGACGAGGATCACATTGGCGTATTTGCCCATAAGCTCGATGTATAGGGTCATCGCAATGGAGTCTCCTAAATCATTTCTTAGTCTTAGATCAAACTGAACGATGCGATCTAAACCTGCTTGAGCGATCTTGACCACTGTCGCATCTTCGATGTGTTTTCTAAGCAACATCACAAAAGCTGTTGGTTCAGAAGGCAAGCGATATTCATGAGCGGTAATCTGGAGTCGATTATAGACCGAATGACAAGAGACCAAGAGCTGAAATTTCTGACGAGATGACTTACACGTCAATAAGATCTCACTATCGGAGAGATGATTGATCTTGTTGATCTTGAAGGGGCAAAGCTCAGAAAGCTCGCTGCTGATCTTGTTTAAAACGATTCCGTCGATGGCCATATCAAAAAGATTATAGCATAACTTGACTTATCGTCCGTAGGTGGGTATGATTTTAGGCAATAGAGGGACACTATGAAAAAAGGATTACTGATTATATTAAGCGGACCCAGTGGCGTAGGCAAGGGAACCGTTCGTGAATTGTTTTGTAAAGAACCAGAGCTCAATATCGCCTATTCTGTTTCGATGACCACCCGTCAAAGAAGAGACAATGAAACCAATGGGGTTGAATACTTCTTCGTCAATCGCCCAACATTCGAGAAAGCGATCGAAAACGATGAACTCTTAGAACACGCTGAATTCGTAGGCAACTACTATGGCACCCCTAAGAAGTATGTCGATGATTTACGCAATCAAGGTAAAAATGTTTTATTGGAAATCGAAGTTGAAGGGGCTAAACAAGTCATCTCCAAAGTGGCTGATGCCTTAACCATCTTTATCGTTCCACCTTCCATGCAAGAATTAGAGAATAGAATTCGTGGTCG
>CAZXTB010000204.1:0-1452 GCA_964643535.1 uncultured Erysipelotrichaceae bacterium
ATCTATGGAATTAGCAGTATGATCAGTAGATTCATTTCTATTTTTTTAGTTCCAATTTACACAAAATTATTATTACCAGATGATTATGGGAAATTAAGTTTAGTTAATTATATATTTTATTTTGTAACGGCATTTGCAGTATTTGCGATGTCGGTTATCTCAATTATCAAACAATTTAAGAAAGACACTATCATCAAGATCGAGTTATTTTTACTGATGTCGTTTGGCTCATTGATGGGTGGATTTTGTGGGGAAACACTTTTCCATTATGTAAAATCATGGGTTGGAGACGACTTACTGGTCAAAACTATCCAGTCTTCGATTTTGGCTTTTACCTTACTTGTGATCATTGCTTACAGGATCAACGAAAGCAGAATCAAAACATATTTTCTAAAAAATCCGATCGGTGTTTTTCTTGTTGGGATCAGTCTTGGCACCATTTCAATATTTCTTGGAATTGGAGGAGGACCACTAAACATTATTATCCTCAGTTTCCTGTTCTCGTTTAAAGTAAAGGAATCGGTTTTCTATTCGATCGTTATGGTCTTTTTCGCACAGATCTCAAAGTTGACGCAAGTATATTTCACTAATCATTTCGCACCTTATAATTTAAACTTAATAATTTGGCTTTGTGCTTTCGCAGTGATCGGCGGTTACTTAGGATCGCTTATCAACCAAAAGATCAATGATGTTTCTATAAAGAGAGTGTACGATGTAACTGTGATTATGCTTCTTTTAATCAGTATATACAATATAATCTCCGACTTAAGTTGGCTTTCTAGATAATCTTAAACAAACCTTTGTGGGCTTCTTAGCATAGTGAAGTGTTCAAACTGGGCTGTATTGAATTATTTTCTTTATTGCTTGACACATTCAGCTTTACAGACTCATAGTCTATATCAACATTTTGGAACTATAAGGATTATTCCGATTATCTTTTTGATTGATATTTCGCTTTGTTTGAAATAAATCATTTATGGTTTAATAATGTCATTATCTTTGGATAAGCCGCGTTTAGGAAATCCTGATACCCACAATAATCATCATCAAAATAGGTTATATTAAGACGCTTACAATTTCCATTACATATTTGTTTAAATTGACAAGATTCACATAAACGGCTTCTTCGCTTCGGTTCATTGATAAAGTTGTTGGCAATGTCGTTCTTGATTATTTTCTGAAGGGAATCTGTGGTGATATTGCCTAGTTTATAATGATCTAAAACATAAAAATCACAAGGATAAACTGAGCCATCTGCTTCGACTACTATTTGCGGTGAACAGAAACCAAGCATCCCACATTGATAAGGATAGTGTCCCTTAAACATAGGAATGACGTTATCAAAAAGAGAAATACTTAGGCTTTCCCCTTTTAAAGTGTCACTATACCATAAGTTAAAAAACTCCTTATAGAACGAGGCAAAGAGCTGTGGACTTAACGCTGCTTGATCTT
>CAZXTB010000204.1:1462-2913 GCA_964643535.1 uncultured Erysipelotrichaceae bacterium
CTTTGTTTTGATTCAAACCTGGTAAACATGGAATAAGTTGAATATACTTCAGTTCTAGACGTTTATAAGTAGCATAAAGTTGAGCCGGATGTTTAGCTAAGGTACTTGTTAAAACAGTCAGAATATTGAAATCAACAGCCTGTTTTTTAAGGTTTTTGATGGCATTAATAACTTCATCATATGTACCATTACCTATCATATTATGTCTGTAGAAATCATGATTAGATCTATATCCATCCAATGACAGACCTACTAAGAAGTCATTTTCTTTAAGAAAACAGCACCACTCTTCAGTTAGATTTGATCCATTGGTTTGAAGGGAATAATGGATACGTTGATGAGCATGTTTGAGGGTTTTGACTGTGTTTATGAAGAGTCTAAAATAATCCAGAGTGGCTAAAGTAGGTTCTCCACCTTGAAAAGAAAAGTTAATCTCATCGACACTAGGGTCCTCAGTCGCTTTTTTAATCAGCTGAGTTAGGGTTGTTTCATTCATGATTCCAGTTGATTGGAGGGCTCTATGGTGACTAACATCTGTATAAAAACAATAGGTACAACGATAGTTACAAAGTGAAGAGGCAGGTTTGATTAAAAAACTTAAAGGTCTCATGGAGCTCCCTTCAACGGTGTAACCGTAGTTTTATACTGAATATTTGAACTAAAAATAAGTGTTGTTAATGTGTAAAAGAAGTACGCTTATTTATGGTTGATTTTCTTCAAAAAGAAAATAGTAATTTAATATCTCTTTAAATCAATTGCTGGCTGTTCTATAGGCAGATTGAGTGACGCTGAATCGATCAGATCTATAGTACGTTGAGCTGAGTTCAAATGCAGTACCGTTTTTTAGGTAGGAGGTCATCGCTATTTTTAGTATAGGAAAGCCCACTTCAACATTCAAAAATCCAGCTAACTTCGCATCCGCGACAACCGCAATGATTTGTTGAGTGACAAATGTAATTACACAACCTAGATCTTTCTCAAGATGATGATAAATCGAACCTTTTAAAATTTCTTCGTTGCAATCTGGAAATACAGTCGCTAAGTAGACGGAGTCCTCATAAGCATACGGTTCATTATTGATATTTCTAATGCGGCGCACAATCCACACTAATTTAGAGGCATCACATCCTAAGTGATGCACAACGACGGGATTGGCTATTTCTTTCCTACATTCAACCACAGTGTTAGTTACAGTTAAGCCCTTTCGATGGGCTTCTTCCGTGAAACAGAGAAAACTTTGCAGATCTTTAAACTGAGGCCGCTTAGAAACAAAGGTTCCTTTACCTCTATATCGCACTAAGACGCCTAAGACGACTAATTCATCAACTTTAAAAGAATAGTCCAACGGAACATCCTTGCCTGTTTTAATCAAATAATTTTTGATATCTTCCGGCCATGATTCCACACCATTTTTGATGATTTTCTTAGTTACATAAAAGGGATCGATTTTT
>CAZXTB010000205.1:0-2910 GCA_964643535.1 uncultured Erysipelotrichaceae bacterium
TAAGCGGCATCATTTCAATGTGGGTATACCCCATATCTTTGATGTAAGGAATGAGATGATGAACCAGTTCTTCATAGTTCATCCAAAATAAACCATCTCGCTTCATCCAACTGCCTAGATGAAGTTCATAGATGTTCATGGGTTCATTAAAATGTTTGCGTCGTTTAGAGATCCAGGTCTTATCGTTCCAATTGAAACCCCCTAGATCTACCACAAGGTTACCTACTTTAGGTCTAACTTCACAGGCAAAGGCATAAGGATCACTCTTTTCGATCCAGAAACCATCTTTCTTTTGGATCTTGTATTTATACAAGCTCCACTCCGTAACCCCAGGAACAAAGATCGACCAAGTCCCATCGTGATCACGATGAAGATCGATGCCTTCCCAATTGTTGAAGGATCCCGAAACCTGTAGTCGTTGTGCTTCAGGCGCATAGACACTGAAACGAACTCCTAATTGATCCTTATCTTTTTCTAAATGTGCCCCATAAACCTTGTGGGCATCAAGACAATGACCTTCATGAAACTGTTTGATGATCTCTTGACGCATGAGCTTCTCCTTTATTGATAGTGCTTCTGCAAATCAGCCTTTATGGCTTGGAATTTAGATTGAACGGAAACTTGATCTTTCGCAACGATACAGAAATAGAATTTACACTTAGGTTCTGTCCCTGAAGGCCTAATGGCGATCCATGAACCATCTTCTAGATAATATTTGATGACGTCGGACTGAGGGAAATCCAAAACGGAGATCTTCCCACTTTCTTCTCGAAGGGAAGTCATATAGTCTTCTTTAACGATGACCTTAATGCCTGCGAAATCGTGGATCTTTTCGGTTCTAAAATGATTAAGAATCATTTTGATCTTAGAAGCCCCTTCTTCACCTTTTAGTGTAAGGGATACTTGATCTTCATGATGGGTCCCAAACTTCTCATAGAGCCCATTTAAGACATCGACTAAGGTCTTCCCTTTGTTTTTATGATAGGTAATGGCTTCAGCTAAAAGTAAGCAGGCTTGGATCGCATCCTTGTCTCTTACGAAAGGTTCAAACAGATAGCCATAGGATTCTTCATAACCAAAGACGAAGTTCTTTTTATGATTGACTTCATATTGGGCAATCTTATCCCCAATAAACTTAAAGCCTGTTAAGGTCTTTTCAGTTTCTACCCCATAAAACGAAGCGACCTTTTCACCTAGATCAGAAGTCACCACAGTATTAAACATCACTGGATTTTCTGGCATCTTACCCAACTCTATTCTCGAAGAGAAGAGATAATCGATCAAGATGGATCCTGTTTGATTGCCTGTCAGTAAGACATATTCGCCTTGATGAAGCACAACCACCCCTAAACGATCCGCATCAGGATCAGTACTTAAGACCCCATCTGCCTTGACTTGTTTAGCCAATTCGATGGCGCCTTCATAGGCGATCTTTTCTTCTGGATTAGGTGATTTCGTATTGGAGAAGTCAGGATCAGGATCACATTGGCTTAAAAGCGGGATTGCATTGTATCCTGCTTGAGCCAAGCTTTCTCTAACCAAGATATTTGCGGTACCGTGTTGAGGGGTAAAGACCAGCTTTACTTGTGACTTATCTTGATCAGGTCTCAGTTGACATCCTAAGACAGCCGCCAAGTAAGGCTCATCGACTTCTTTATCGATCATATGGATCAAGTTCATTTGTTGAGAACTGAGGTCTACGACGATCGATAGTTCATCATCGATGGCTTTGATTTCCTTGATGACTTGATCGATAAGATGAGGTACCAATTGACAACCCTTATCATCATAGATCTTATACCCGTTGTATTCTTTAGGGTTATGCGAGGCTGTAACGACGATCCCACCTTCACAGTTAAGATATCTTACCGCATAGGAGAGTTCAGGGGTCGGTCTTAGTGAAGAAAACACATAGGATTTGATCCCATGCATGGCTAAGACTTTCGCTGATTCTAGTGCGAATTCTTTGGACATATGGCGATTGTCATAGGCAATCGCAACCCCTCTAAGTTGAGCTAAAGGGTATTGAAGAAGATATCTTGCGAAAGCGAGGTTCGCTTTACGTATGGTGTAGATGTTGAGTCGATTGGGTCCTACACCCAATAAACCTCTCATTCCTGCCGTCCCAAACTCTAGGTCCGTATAAAAAGCATCTTGAAGTTCTGCATCAGATGCTTTCTCTAAAAGAACTTTTAGTGTAGGATCAAGAGCCTTAAAATTCTTCCAATGATTGATTTTGTTTTTCATAGCGCCTCATAATAAAAAGAAGATGAGATCATCTTCTGTTTTATGTTTCAGTTTTTACTTAATGACCTTTTGGGTTCTGAGAACGTCTTCGATGGTTTTGATGGCGTCTTGTTCGTCATCGCCTTCACATGAAATCGTAACTTCTGATTGAGTCGGGATGCCTAATGACATAACGCCCATAATGGATTTCATATTCACGGAACGACCTTTAAAGGCAACCTTAACGTCACATTTAAAGCGGCTCGCAGCGCTCACAGCCACGGTGGCTGGACGAGCATGCAATCCAACTGGATCGACAACCAACACTGTAATTTGTTTCATAACGTAATTCCTCCTGCTCTTGGCTTAATTGTATCTTATTATGCTTTGCTTTACAACAGAAAACTTTAAACACTGTATAGGGATGTAAGCGATTTCAGTATTGATTCTAAAGCCTTTGAGCTTTGTTCATCACAATGGCTCCCAATCAGGGTTTTTGACTCTAGACTAAGAGCGAGTTCAATCGTTTTTTTATAGGCTTCTAAATCTTGTAGATCAGGAATAATGCCTTTCCCATGATCGGCGAGATTATCTCCCATAAACAAAAGTCCCATCTGAGGATAATGAACCATTAAGCCATCTAAGGTATGCCCAGGGGCAGGATAAAGTGTCAAAGGACCCATT
>CAZXTB010000206.1:0-2900 GCA_964643535.1 uncultured Erysipelotrichaceae bacterium
GCTGCGATCTCATCTTCTTTGATGGCGATACAAGCTCGTCCTATAGCAGACTTCTTAAAGTTATTGGTTAAGAAAATGGTCAAGACGACAAAGCCAAACAACAAAGGCCAACTCATCAGCATCTTGATATTACTGATCCCAGAAGCCCCATTAGTGATGGACATATTCAGAATAACGATACGAATGATCTCACCTACACCTAAGGTCGCAATCGCTAGATAGTCCCCTTTTAAACGTAAGGTCGGCATCGCAACGATAAACGAAACGATCATCGTTAATACGATCCCAACACCCATCCCAATAAACAATCCTGTGATGGTTGGATTAGACGCTAAAACGACCGCTGCACTATAAGCCCCGATCGACATAAATCCCGCATGACCCAATGACAATTGGCCAGTGATCCCGATGATGATGTTGAGACCTAAAGATAAGATGATGTAGATTCCCATCCAATAAAGGACAGTACGATAATACGGCGTAATGATACGTGCTTTGATCAAACTATCAAAGACGAAGAAGATAATAACCAATAAGATCAATGAGACAAGATTCTTCTTATTCAGGAGATTTTTCATATTAGACTTTCTCCTTCACATTCTTACCCAATAATCCACTCGGTTTAACGATTAAGATAAGGATCAAGATCCCATAAACGACCGCATCTTTATATAAGGTACTTCCATACCCTGCAACTAAGGTTTCTATTAAACCAATCGCAAAGCCTCCAATCATAGCCCCAGGAATAATCCCGATGCCTCCAAAGACAGCCGCAACGAAAGCTTTTAAACCAGGCGCAAAACCCATAAACGGATAGATCTTTATATAGTAGAGACCCACCATGATTCCCGCAGCCGCAGCCAAGGCAGAACCTATGGCGAAAGTAATCGTGATCGTATTATCGACATTGACTCCCATTAAGACTGAAGCATCTTTATCGACCGCAACAGAGCGCATTGCGCGTCCTAGTTTTGTCTTGCGGACAATGAATTGTAAGATGAACATCAAAATGATCGACGTAAAGAAGATGACGAGTTGTAACAGATTAATACGTACCCCATAGATATCAAAGTATTGGTTAGCAATGATCTGAGGGAAAGCATAGATGTTCGCTCCCATGATCAACTGAGTTCCGTTTTGAATCAAAAAAGAAACACCGATGGCCGTGATCAACGCTGCAGTTTTAGATGATTTACGAAGAGGCTTATACGCAACACGTTCGATAATAACCCCGAAAAGTGCTGTTACAGCCATCGCAACGATCAATGCAGCAAAGAAATTGAGTTTGAATGTTGTGATGGCCACCATCCCAACATAGGCCCCAAACATAAAAATATCGCCATGGGCAAAGTTGATCAATTTGATAATTCCATAAACCATGGTATAGCCCAAAGCAATCAGTGCATACACACTACCTATGGACAATCCATTAATGAGCTGCTGTATAAATTGTGTCATATACCCTCCTTCTTTTTAAGAAACAAACAGGTGAAAGTTGACCTTTCACCTGTTTGCATATTTACACTAAGGTTTCGGATTAAGGATTGACGATAACAGCGTTTGTTTGTACGCCATTGGTCAATTGTACAACGATAGCGGATTTAACTGGGTTATTCAAGGCATCAAATGAGATGGTTCCAGTAACCCCTTCAAAGGCTGTGGTAGCTTTCATAGCATCACGAACTTTAACAGGATCTGTACCAGCAGCATCGATGGCAGCAAATAACATGTACATAGCATCATAAGCCAAAGCACTCAAAGCACTTGGTGCTTCACCAGCTGAAGCAGTATAAGCAGTAATGAAGGCAGCAACTTTAGCATTGTCAACGATGGTTGAGAAGTGGGTTGAGAAGTAAACATTGTTTACATTGCTAGCTCCACCAGCCAAGTCATTAAGATCAGGAGATTCAAAGCCATCAGGTCCAACGATCGCAACAGTTTCTAAACCAGCAGTAGCACGTGCTTGATTGATGATCAAACCAGCTCTAGCAGCATAGTCAGCAACGAACAAGACATCAAATTCACCTAAGGCAGCAATTGAAGTCAACTGAGCACTGAAGTCGGTATCTGAATCAGCATAGTAGAATACATCAGACAAGACAGTTCCGCCATTGGCAGTAAACTGGGTTGTAAAGATGGAAGCCAAGTCTTTAGCATAGTCGGAAGAGTTAGATCCCATAACAACTGCTTTCATAGCAGATAGATTATTGGAAGCAAAGTTAGCTAATACTAAACCTTGGAATGGATCAATGAAGCAAGCACGGAAGACATAAGGATTAACAACATCCCCATTCATCGTAACTTTAGCATTTGTCCCAGACGGCGTAATGGTCAATACTTCAGATTCTAAAGCAACAGGCCCAATCGCCATGGTAGGCGCGGAAGTCGCAGAACCCAAGATCGCAACAACACCTTCTTGAATTAACTTCTGTGAATTTTCAACAGCTTTGGCTGTATCGTAAGCATTGTCATAGATAACGAGTTCAACTTGTTTTCCGTCGATCCCGCCGGCTTTGTTAATTTCGGCAACAGCCAATTGAGCAGCGAGTTTTTCAGGAACACCGTAAACGGAAACTTCTCCTGTGAGTTCCAGATTCAACCCGATTTTAATCGTTTTAGGCGTACTTGTACACGCGGTCAATCCGGAAAGTACCAGTAAAGTCAGAACCAATAAGCTAATTAATTTCTTCATATGTACCCTCCTTTGAGTAATATGTGTTCATTCTATATGAAAATTATGTGAAATGCAATCAATTTCTTACATTTTCTTTATGTAAATATTTACATTATGTTTATAGTTATAATAAAAGCATCTTTCGATGCTTTTTAGGAAAATGGTGACCAGTCAGGGATTCGAACCCTGGACCCACTGATTAAGAGTCAGTTGCTCTACCAACTGA
>CAZXTB010000207.1:0-2880 GCA_964643535.1 uncultured Erysipelotrichaceae bacterium
AACTGCGCGATAAAACTGGCGCAGGGATGATGGATTGTAAGAAAGCCTTAGAAGAAACCAATGGAGAATTGAATAAAGCTGTTGATTGGTTGAGAGAAAAGGGCATTGCTAAAGCTGCTAAAAAAGCTGATCGTATTGCTGCTGAAGGATTGACCAAAGCCGTCGTCAAGGGTAACCATGCCGTCGTCATTGAACTCAATTCAGAAACAGATTTCGTTGCGAAGAATGAACAATTCTTAGCGTTATTGAGTAATTTATCCAATACCTTAGTTGATGCTAATGTTAAATCATTAGAAGAAGCTCTGGCCTTGGTAATCGATGGAAAAACCATTGCTGATCATGTTGCAGAAGCAACCTTCACAATCGGTGAGAAAATCAATCTTAGACGTTTCGAAGTTTTAACGAAGAGTGATGATGAAGTCTTTGGATCTTACATCCATATGGGTGGTAAGATTTCCGTTATCGTTAAGTTAAAAGCTACGGAAAATGCTGAAATCGGGAAAGATATGGCTATGCAAGTGGCTTCTATGAACCCTGGCTATATTTCACGCAAACATATGCCTGTTGAATTCGTCGATCACGAACGCAACATCCAAAAAGAAATCATTAAAAACGATCCTGCGATGGCTACTAAACCTGAGAATGTCCTCAATGGCATCTTAGAAGGTAGATTGAGCAAAGTATTACAAGAAACCAGTTTAGTGGATCAATTGTTCTTCAAAGACCAAGACATCAAAGTACAAAAAGTACTCGACGCTGCAAAAACTGAAGTATTGAATTTTGTTCGTTATCAAGTTGGAGAAGGCATTGAAAAAAGAGAAGACAATTTTGCTGAAGAAGTTATGAATCAGACGTTTGGTAAATAAAAACTAAAGGGCACATTTTGTGTCCTTTTATAAGGAGAACACCATGTATAAAAGAGTCTTACTTAAATTAAGTGGAGAAGCTCTAGCAGGCCAACAGAACGGGCTAAACCCAGCTGTTTTAGTGAGGATTGCAGAGGAAGTCAAAGAGGTTACAGCTTTAGGTGTTCAAGTAGCCATTGTCGTAGGCGGTGGAAACTTTATTCGGGGCAAGTTTGCTGAACAGATGGGGATTGATCGCATTCAAGCGGACTATATGGGGATGCTTGGAACGGTGATCAATGCGATCGCCATTCAAGGTGTTTTTGAGAAACATGGGATCGAAACAAGAATTCAAACTGCCATTGAGATGAGTAAAATCGCTGAACCTTTCATCGTAAGAAGAGCCATTCGTCATTTAGAGAAGGGACGCGTTGTTATTTTTGCAGCCGGGACTGGAAGTCCATATTTTTCAACCGATACGACTGCAGCTCTACGTGCCTCAGAAATTAAAGCAGATGTTATATTGATGGCTAAAAATGGAACTGATGGGGTCTATAATGATGATCCAAATAAGAATAAAAATGCCGTCAAATATGATCGATTGGGGTATAATGATATTATAAGAAACAATTTAAATGTTATGGATCAGACTGCCATTGCGATGTGTAAAGACAATGGATTGGATTTGATTGTCTTCTCTATGAATGAGAAGGGTAACATTAAAAAAGCAGTACTCGGCGAACATGTCGGTACCATCGTCTGCAAGGAGGAAAATGTATGAAACAACATTTAGACAAAGCTACTTTAGAAATGAAGAAAGTCATCGAGAAATTTGAACATCACCTAAGTACCGTTCGTACGGGTCGTGCGAATCCTAAACAACTCGAGGATATTCACGTTGATTATTATGGAGCTCCAACGCCACTAAGCCAAGTAGGTAGTATTCAAGTCGTTGAAGGAAAACAATTGGTTATTAAACCCTATGATCCAAGTTTATTAAAAGGCATCGAACACGCCATTCAAGCCGCAAACATTGGGATGAATCCAATGAATGATGGGACCGTCGTTCGTATTAATGTGCCAGCTCTAACTGAACAAACACGTAAAGAAATCACCAAGGTCGTAGAAAAACACGCTGAGGAAGCCAAAGTTTCTATTCGTAATATCCGTCGTGATGTCAACGACGCCGTTAAAAAAGATGATACCTTGACAGAAGATCGTGAAAAAGAAGCTTTAGAAAAAGTTCAGAAATTAACGGATGAACATATCAAAAGAGTAGAGACCATCGTCAAAGATAAAGAAAAAGACATAATGACTGTTTAGCTCACCAAAAGTGAGCTTCTTTCTTAAGGAGAAATATGACCTCATCATTGAATCATGTTGCCATAATCATGGATGGTAATGGCCGTTGGGCTAAAAAGCAAAACCAAGAAAGAACTTTTGGACATTTTCATGGTGTTGAAAAAGTGCGTGAGATTTCAATGGCGGCCAATGATGAAGGAATAAAAGTACTAACCTTGTATGCTTTTTCAACCGAAAACTGGAAAAGACCCCTACAAGAAGTAGATTATTTAATGCAATTACCGGCCATGTTTTTTAGTAAATATTTAAAAGAATTGATGGAGAAGAACATTAAAATCGAAACCATCGGGGATTTGAGTCCATTTCCAGAAAATACAAAGAAAGTGTTATTAAATGCCATTGATGAAACTTCGCATAATACAGGGATGATTCTCGTGTTTGCGATGAACTATGGTGGTAGAACTGAGATCGTAGAAGCAGCCAAGAGTTATCACAATGCAGTTTTAAATGGTTCTATGAAAGAACCCCTAACTGAGGCTAATTTTGAGCAATTCTTAATGACTAAAAATTATCCTCCAGTAGATCTATGTATTCGTACTTCTGGTGAACAACGACTCTCCAATTTCCTCTTATGGCAATTGGCTTATTCTGAGTTGGTTTTTACAATTACAGCATGGCCTGAATTAAGTGTTGAAGAATTCAAGGACTTGCTTAAGCTTGGACTAAGCAGAGA
>CAZXTB010000208.1:0-2878 GCA_964643535.1 uncultured Erysipelotrichaceae bacterium
ATCCATCGCGACTTCATTAAGTGGACCTTATACAGCGACTCTTCAAACGACCATCTCAAAAGCCTATACCGGTTTAATCACAGGGACCACTTACTACGTCAAACTCCGCTCCTATCGTCTTGTGTCTACGACGAAAGTGTATGGGGCTTATTCCTCCGTGATTACATTGACGCCTCATTTATTGACGCCTACCTTAAATCTAAGTGGTCTTAGTTACACCAGTGCGACACTCTCATGGGACGCCATCGATGGGGCAACAGATTACGAAGTCAGAATCAAAAGCGACGCAGAAGGATCTGAGTGGATCACTGAAAATGTGAGTGAACTCAGTCAGATCTTTGAAGATCTGGATCCGATGGCCCATTATACAGCTGAAGTCAAAGCGATCAGAAAGATCGGGGAGACCTCCATCTTCTCTGAGACCTCTCCGTCGATTACCTTCTCTTATTCTGAAACATCTTAAAGTAAAGGCTAACCTTATGGGTTAGCCTTTTTTTACTTAGATTCGAAGGTGACCCATGCTTGGGTTCTTGGTTTTTCACTTTTAAAAGTAATGAGTTCTTGAGTGATTGGATGAGGAAAGCTAAGGGAAGTGGCCCATAAAGCCAATTGTTGACCTGGTTTAGAAGTCTTATTGTATCGCGCATCACCCCAAAGGGCTGCGCCTCTTGAGGCGAATTGAACTCTGATCTGATGAGATCTTCCTGTGATGAGCTCGATCTCAATCAAGTGGACTCCTTCACGAGAATCCAAGACTTTGAATTTTAACTCACTGTATTTGCCTAAAGAAGAACTTGTGACTGAAGTGGTATTGGTTTTCTCATCTTTAAGCAGATAATCGATCAAGATCCTTTCTTGAGGGATCTTACCTGTGATAACTGCTTGATAGATCTTAGTGACTTTGTTTTCTCTGATGGATTCAGATAACCTTGAAGCTGCTTTAGAAGTCTTCGCAAAGACCGCTACACCCCCTACAGGTCGATCTAATCGATGAACAAGACCACAGAATACATTGCCTGGTTTATGGTACTTATCCTTTAGGTAAGCCTTGCATTGGCTTAATAGGTCAGAATCTTTAGATTCATCTTCCTGCATAGGGACATTGATGGGTTTCTCTACCACTAAAAGATGATTGTCTTCATAGATGATCTTCATTTAAAACGTACTCTCGCGGTGTTTCCACACTCTAAAGGAATGTTTTTATTTGAGATGGGTAAGATCAATTCTGCGCATTCTGTATCTGCGATCTCTAAAGGAAAATGATCATGGATCAAGTGTTTAAGATCGTTTAACCCAAAGGATTCGTTATAGGTAGAAACACATACAAACAAAGGTTTCTCTGAGAGTAACTGTTGACATAAATCCATCAGTTCTTTGAGTTGATCATTGAATCTCCAAAGCTCTCCTTTAGGACCTCTTCCAAAAGCAGGAGGATCCATAATGATCGCATCATAAGTATGACCCCGTCTAATTTCTCTTTGGACAAACTTCAACACATCATCGACCAAGTATCGAATAGGCGCTTCCTCTAGTGCACACAAGGTCGCATTTTCTTTGGCCCATAAGACGCTTCCTTTAGAGGCATCCACATGAACGACACTGGCGCCTTCTTTGGCGCAAGCCATACTGGCAGCCCCTGTATACGCAAAAAGATTCAAGACAGATATGTCTCGTTTAGCTTCTTTGATGAGCTTTCTCATCCATTGCCAATTGGTGGCTTGTTCAGGAAAGATCCCGGTGTGTTTAAAAGGCGTCAAGGCAATCTTAAAGCTAAGATCATCTATACTTATGGTCCACGATTCAGGTACGGTCTTCTTTTTGATCCATTCTCCGTTTTGAGCACCTTGTCTAAAGGTCGCATCGCTTTGTTTCCAAAGCCCTGATTTTGTATCCGCAACATAAGATAAGGCATTAGAATCAGGTCTTCTTACGATAAAAGACCCATAGCGTTCTAGTTTTTCGCCTTCTCCTACGTCTATGACTTCATAATCGATCCAAGTTGATGGGGTAAATGACATGGATTTATTATAACACGGCGTTTAGGGTAGAAAAGGAGCCATCTTTAGGAACCACGTCTATAAAAAAAGACCCACTTAAGTGTCTTTGATTCAAAATGGCTGGGGTACAAGGATTCGAACCTTGGAGTGCCAGAGTCAGAGTCTGGAGCCTTACCGCTTGGCCATACCCCAATAAAGTGTGCACGTTGCGCTTAACTATTATATAATATCCTTCGGAGAAATGTCTATGAAAAAAGTAAGAACTCGTTTTGCGCCTAGCCCTACTGGATACATGCATATTGGGAATCTAAGAACGGCCCTGTATGAATACCTCGTCGCTAAAAAAGAAGACGGAGATTTCATCTTGCGTATCGAAGATACCGATCAAGCACGTTTGGTCGAAGGCAGTGTAGAAATCATTTATGATACCTTGGCTCAAGTGGGTCTCATTCACGATGAAGGACCCGATAAACCAGGCAAGTTTGGACCTTATGTCCAATCTGAACGCTTACCGATGTATAAACAATATGCATTAGACCTGGTGAAACTTAATGGAGCCCATGTGTGCTTCTGTCAAGAAGACATCATTCAAGGTCAACGAGATGCGGCTGAAAAAGCAGGCGTACCTTTTAAGTTTACCGATCCTTGTCACTTCTTAACTCAAGACCAAATCGATCAAAGAATAGCCTCAGGTGAAGCCTATGTCATTCGTCAAACCATTAAACCAGGCGTTTCTACGATCTTTCATGATGAGGTCTATGGAGACATCGAAGTCGAGCGTGAAATCTTAGATGAACAAGTTCTCTTAAAATCAGATGGTTTTCCTACCTATAATTTCGCCAACGTCATCGATGATCATACGATGGAAATCACTCATGTCG